>JAFGHZ010000124.1 GCA_016929875.1 Dehalococcoidales bacterium | reverse complement strand
GAAAAGCCGCCAGCATGGCGTTCTGCATAAACTGGTAGCCGAAAATCGATAAGTCCACGTTAAGCCTTCCTCTTGTGAATGTGGGGGTGCCTTTCTTCGACCACCGATAAGGGCAAATCATAGAGGCGGCTGAGGCTCTCCGCCGAGATGAGCTTATCAGGAGAACCCTCGGCGAAAATAAGCCCCTCTTTCATCAGTACAACGCGGTCGCAGGTATGCGGTAAGGCATCCAGGTCATGCGTCACGAAAAGCGTCGTCAGATGCCGTTCGTCGTGGATGCGCTTCACCAGCTCCAGTATCTCCGTCTGCGCTTTCCAGTCCAGCGAGGCAGTCGGCTCGTCCAGCAAAAACAGCTTCGGCTCCTGAGATAAACAGCGGGCAATCGATACGCGCTGCTGCTCTCCGCCCGAAAGATGCCCGATGGGGCGGTTAGCCAGATGAGACATCCCGACCAGTTCCAGCGCTTCATCGACGATTGCCCAATCGCGCTTGCCCGGTCGTTTGAACAAACCCAGCACGCCGTAGCGTCCGACCATTACCACCTCGCGGACACTCATCGGCATACGCGGGTCGATGTTATCCACCTGAGCGACATAGCCGACCTGTTTTCTCAGCTCGTGACGGCCGCCGTTGGCAACAGGCTTGCCTAACACGGTCACTCTCCCGCTTACCAGCTTGCCCAGGCCATTAACAATCGTGAGCAAGGTAGTTTTGCCGGAGCCGTTAGGTCCGATGACACCGACGAACTCGCCACTCATCACCCGGAGAGAAACACCGCGTAAAGCAACATCTTCACGGTAGGATACGACCGCATTCTCGATTTGAATTACCGTTTCTGCCACTGATTGCCTCTTACCTTATTGTCATTCCCGCGCAGGCGGGAATCCATTACTCATATTTAGTTCATAAATACCCTATTTGACTGCACCCAGAATCAATTCAACATTATAGTCGAGGGCTTTTTCCCACGTTTCTGTATTTGCAAAACCACCGGGGAAATTAGAGATTATTATTCTCCTGGCACCCAATTCTTCCGCGATGCCCTTACCGACATCTGCTCCGCTTTGAAGATTATCAATCACCAATGATACATTCGATTCGTTTCCCTTGTCCACCAGATCGGCAACAACCTGAGGGGTCAGAGAATCGGCCTCGCCGTAAGTGCCGGCGATACTGAACCCGACCCACGTGAGAAAATCCGCCTGCATCGACGCACACAGTACACCGATACCGGCAAGATTGGCGGCAGCCAGCTCTCCTTGTATTTTGGTCTCTTCCGCTGAAATCTTTGCTTTATAATCATCCGCCGCCTGCTGATAATTCGAGGTATGAGCAGTGTCGAATTCGGAAAGTATTCTCAAAACTTCATCCACCGCCTGAGACTGCACCGACGGTACCATCCAGTTACCGCTGATATTGATTTTGACCACCTCGAGCTCGGAGTTATTTACCGAATCGATTAAAGTCTGTGAGAATTTCTCCCCCTGCCAGCCGTGCATCAGAAACAAATCAGCGTCGGCAAGGCTCTGAATATCCGCCGGTTTAACATCGAAATGCCCCGGACACTGCGCCGGCGGAATGATGTTACTGACGGTAACATAGTTTCCGCCAATCCGCTCGACAATCTGCTGAATCAGGGCGGTGGTAGTCACAATTTTCAATCTGGTATCATCCGCTTTATTGCAGCCTCCCGAAAGAAGCGTAACCAGCACCAGAAGCGCTACTCCAATGATACACAAGTATTTTTTCAACATTAACTCCCTCTTTCTGATATATTTGAGCAACTTAATGCATTTGCAACTAATTGCAATACACAACCAAAAAAATTTATCCCTTTTATTCTCCGCCTCTACCGGAAACCTCGAGCCGTAAGCTGCTGCCAACGAAATCGATCTCGCGGATGGTCGCCGTTATCTCCTTTTTCTCGCCAAAGAGATTTTTCAGCGTGAGATTTTTACCTTCTACTTCTATCGAAGCAACTTCGGACATTAAAAAGTTGCTTTTGCCATCTTTTTCCACATACGCTTTAGCAAGGCACATCGCTATTTACCTCCCAGCTTTTTCAGGGACCGCGAGAACAGCACCCCGGCTTTATCCATCTGTTCCGCCGCCTGCCGGATATCGCGGGCGAGTTCTTCTTCCCCCATTGCCTTCGCTTTCTCCGCCCACTCCGCGAATTCCGAACAGTGTTCACGGTTATGCTCTATCCAGTAAACAAGCAACGTCCTGAGTTTGTCCCTTTCGTCTTTAGCCACTCTACTTACTCTCTGCAGCATTTTGAGAGGCACGCTGTCGGCAATTAACACAGACCCCCTGAATACCCAGGTGCCGCAGGTCGGCGACAAACTGGTACTGACGGAGCAAGCTTTCTTTCAGGCCCGATAACACCGATTCATCGAGGTCGATGATAGCGCCGCACTCCTTACAAACCAGATGGTGGTGATGACCTTTAGCTATCGGGTGATACACCACTCGTCCGCCGCCGAGGTCTGTCCTGGTAACCAATCCGAGTTGTTCGAGAAGCTCCAGAGTACGATATACCGTGGAGACATTGACGTTGGGATATTTTGCTCTTACCCGGGAATAAATCTCGTCGGCGCTGATGTGGTCGGTACTATTTTCCACCGCTTCGACAATCATCAACCGCTGTGGAGTCATCCGGTATCCGCGATGACTCAGCTCGTCGTTCATGTTATGGTGAGTTTCATCGTGGATCGATTGTTTCTGCCAGGGAAGTCTCATAGCATTTATATTCTAACAGAGGCGAAATAAGGATGCAATACTTTGCAATTACAAACATTTGCAAGGTTTCGGCTAAGACGAGCGGGGGTTAAGCCGCTCGCGGCTGTCGATCATGATAGTGACGGGGCCGTCGTTATGTATTTCTACTTCCATATGCTGCTGGAATCTGCCCGTCTCCACTTTCAGTCCGCCGGTTTTCAATAATGCCACGAATCGGTTGAAAAGCGACTCCGCTATATCCGGCGGTGCCGCGTCCGTAAAGCCGGGACGGCGACCCTTCCGCGTGCTCGCCAGAAGGGTAAACTGGCTCACCGCCAGCAATTCTCCACCCGTGTCCAGCATGGACAGATTGAACTTGCCGTCGGCATCGGTAAAGATGCGCATTTCCACAATCTTCTGCGCCAGATACCGAACATCTTCTTCAGTGTCGCCATTTGCCACCCCGATAAAGACGACCAATCCGCGCCCAATTTTGCCGACCATTTCACCGTTCACGGTCACGGAGGCTTTTGTTACGCGCTGCAAGAGGGCCTTCACTGCAATTTCCCCCCTTCCGCCGACTCGATTGCTCCTGCCGCCACGAAGAGCGAGCCGGTCACACAGATCATATCCTCTGCCCCGGCAAGTTTTAAAGCCATCGGCAACGCAATGGAAATATCGCCGGCCTGCTCGGTTTCAATCCTATATTTTCTGAACTCCGCCGCAATCGGGGCCGTCTCCATTGCACGCGGATGGGTGGAACGCGTAACAATCACTTTATCAAAAACCGGCGCCAGCTCCACCGCGATTCCCGCCAGGTCTTTATCGGACGACAAGCCGATTATCAGAACCGCCTTATCGAACTTGAAATATTTTTTGAGCGCCTCTTTGAGCTTGTGCACGGAGTCGCGGTTATGAGCACCGTCGGCGATAAGTAAAGGACGGCGTCTCAGGACCTGGAGCCTACCTTCCCACTCTACCGATGTCATCCCTTCGGCAATGCTTTTTGAAGGAACATTATCGCCTTTTTCCATCAGGACCTCTAACGCCGCGACGGCGGTCGACGCATTCCCGAGCTGATAATCGCCGAGCAAAGGGATGTCCAGTTCGTAATCCCCCAGCCTGCCGTGGACAATCAACGACTGTCGGGTATCGTCGAAATCCAGCGCTTCATAGGTAACACCGCGTCCCACCCTGATCAATTTTGCCTTCTGTTTACGGCAGACCGATTCGATTACTTTATCGGCTTCTTCCGCCTGCGGAGAAGTGACGACGATACTATTCGGCTTGATAATCCCCGCTTTTTCACCGGCGATGGCCGTCAAAGTATCTCCCAGTATATCCGTATGTTCCAGGCTAAGCGACGTAATGACGCAGACTTCCGGCTTGACCACATTGGTCGCATCCAATCTGCCGCCCAGGCCGACCTCGATTACCTGAAAATCTACCTTTTTCAACGCGAAATAGTAGAACCCCAGGGCAGTCATGATTTCGAAGGTGGTCAACCTGCCGTATTTCGCTTCCCGGTTTACCTCTTCCACTTCGGGTTTGAGCCGCGCGACCAGACCAACGATTTCTTCATCGGAAATCAGCTTGCCGTCGACACGAATGCGCTCGTTAAAGATATGCAGATGGGGAGAGGTATAAAGGCCGGTGACATAGCCCGCTTTCGTCAGCACGGAGGAAATCATCGCCGCCGTACTGCCTTTGCCCTTGCTTCCGGCGATGTGCACCGTCTTCGCCTTCAGGTGCGGATTACCCAGACGTTTCAGCAGTTCCTCGACACGCCTCAAGTCCCACTGCGTCTTGGCGTCCGGGGCCCTCGACCTTTCATAGTCGATGAAACTGTATATGAAATCCAGGGCCTGATTTAAAGCATCGTCGGTCAAATGAGCACAACCTCTGGCTAATTATAGCATCGGCCATTCCAAGTCAACAAAAAACTCCCCATTTTATCCATTGCGAGGAATCCCGACAAGTCGGGATGACCCCGTATCAAGTTACGGGGCAGGCAGTGGCAATCTCTGCATAGCAACGCCCTCTTGTGAATGTGAGATTGCTTCGCCCCGATTGCATCGGGACTCGCAATGGTTTCTTGTTTTACAGCGTGTTTGATAGTCAAACACAGCCTGTGGTATCCTAAAACGGTAGAACCCCCGCTGATAATGAGGACAAGAAAATGAAAAAAACGGTGTTTATAGACGGTCAGCACGGCACTGTCGGCTTGAATATACACGAGCGGCTGCATGCCAGGAAAGATATCGAGCTCATCGAGATAGCGGCTGATAAACGCAAGGATGCTGAAGCCAAGAGGAAAATACTGAACGAAGCGGACATTGTTTTCCTTTGCCTGCCCGACGATGCCGCCCGCGAGTCCGTGGGCCTCGTCACGAACAAATCTGTCTGCGTGATCGACGGCTCAACTGCTCATCGTGTGAAAGAAGGCTGGGTTTACGGCCTGCCCGAACTCAAAAAGGAGCAGAGGGCCCTGATAAAAAATTCAAAGCGCATCGTCGTGCCCGGGTGCCATGCTACCGGTTTCGTCGCGATGCTCTATCCCCTCGTGGCAAAAGGGATTGTTGCTCCGGACTACCCCGTTACCAGCTATGCCATCACCGGTTATAGCGGCGGTGGGAAGGCTATGATCGCCGGTTATCAGGTAGAGAATTTGTCCGATGATATAAAAAATCCCCGTCCGTATTCACTCGCCTTGAACCACAAGCACATACCCGAAATGACAAAGGTTGTCGGACTGTCCCAACCGCCACTTTTCAGTCCCACCGTAGTCAATGTCTACAACGGCGAAATCGTGTTTATTCCGCTGGTAGCGCGCCATCTGAAGAAGTCCTTGCCTGCCGGGGACATCCGGTCGCTGCTGGCTGAATATTACGGCGGGGAGCCGTTTATCAAAGTGATGCCGTATCCGGCGGACGCCTGCCTGAAAGACGGTTTCATGACCTTTACGGACTGTAACGGCACCAATAATCTCGAAATATTCGTCTTCGGCAGTAAGGAAAACATCCTGCTGGCGGCACGTTTCGATAACCTGGGGAAAGGGTCTTCCGGGACAGCGGTACAGGACATGAACCTGGTACTCGGATTGCCGGAAACAACAGGATTACAGGCTAGCTAACAGGGGGTCTTATGCCTCCGAAATTCTTCGGTCAAGAGATCCAGGTCACCGTCGGCGGGGAAGTTAAAGTCCCCGTTTCTTTCAAACTCGCCGGCCGCGAATACCTTATTTCGGAAATAGTCCGGGAATGGCAGGACCACGGCTTCGGCCCCACGGCAACGGGGCGCCGGAACCGGTGGTGGCAGCGCCGTCACCGCAATTACTACCTGGTGAAAACCTCAGAGGGTGAACTGTTCGAAATCTACTACGACCGCGGCACCAGTCTGACCCATCCGGAACTTAAAAAGTGGATACTGCACCGTCAGGTTTGACCTATTTCTTCCGCGTTCTCTTCCAGCTCCAGTTCTCGAGCACCAGCGCCAGTATTATCAGAACGATTACGGCCACGACCGCAATCGACGATACCAGCAAATTCATCCTGAATTCGCCGCTGTTAAGAAAACTCTCCCAGCCCCAGTAGCCGACAAGCGACAGGGCGATGTATTTTATGGTCTTACCAACCCAGGCCGGCAGGAAAAATTTCCAGACAGGAAAGCGCAAATTTCCGGCGGCGAGCCCCATCAGGTCCATCGGCATCGGGGTAGCCGTATAAACAAAAATTATCAGCATCCCCCATTTCTTCAGCCACGCCGCCGCTTTTTGATAGTTCGGGTTGTCGTGCCAGAGACCGCGTCCGCTGTAGCCCGCCAGGTAGGCAGTCATCTCGCCGATGGCGCCGCCCACACCCATCGCCAGTCCGATATAAATGGGGTTGAAAGTGGCGCCGAGCGGAAATATCAGCAACAGGCTGGGCATCGGCAGGAGAATCGAGGCGTTCGTGAGGACACTGATAAGAAACGCCCCGAGATACCCGTAGTTGCCGAGCTTCACAATCTCGTCTTTTAATAGAAAAAGGGCGATGGTGAGTCCGATTACCAGCGCAAACATCACGACCGACAGATAATTACGCCTGAGCCAGCTCTGTTTAGCCTGCCGGGGATTCTTCTCCTGATTTTCAGGACTAGTAATCATAGGAGATATTGTAGCACAACGGCGGTCAAGGGCAACCGCACTCCCATTTCTCCAACCCGCAGGCGTTACAGCTCCCTTCGCGGCAGTCCGGGGTCGGCTCGGCTTTCAGGGCTTTTTCGAATTCCGCCTTCAAATATTCCGGCGTAACACCGACGTCGATATGCGACCACGGCAGTACTTCATCCAGAGAGCGTGTCCTCTGCGCGTAAAACTTGATGTCCAGTCCGACTTCTGCGAAGGCTTTCTCCCAGACTTCGTATTTGAATTGCTCCTCCCATGCGTCGAAGAAAGCGCCCGCCTGCCAGGCGCGGTAGATGACCTTGCCCAGACGGCGGTCGCCGCGGGACAACGCCGCCTCCAGCAAGCTGACTTTCGGATTACCCCAGGACAACCTGACGCCTTTAAGCCGCAATCCCTCGAGCAGGATTTCTTGCTTGGCGGCGAGTTCCTCCTCGGTATTCTGCGCTACCCACTGGAAAGGGGTATGGGCTTTCGGCACAAAAGTGGAAACGTTGATTCGGAGTTGAGGAGTTTTGCCGGTGTCCTTCTTACACACGGCACGGATTTTGTCCACCAGCTGCACGATTGCCCGGACGTCATCCGTCGATTCGGTAGGTAAGCCGACCATAAAGTAGAGTTTGATACTCAACCAGCCTTTCGCGAAGATTTCGGCGAAGGTTTCCAGAATAACCTGCTCGGAGAGGTTTTTATTGATAACGTTCCGCAGTCTTTCGCTCCCGGCTTCCGGAGCGAAGGTCAAACCCAGTTTTTTACGCGGCGATAATGCCTCCATCAAGCCCAGCGAGAAACTATTGAGGTGCAGGCTCGGCAAAGAGAGCGCCAGGTTTTCGAAACGGCGGGACAGCCTGTTTACCAGCTTATCGATGCCGGTGTAATCGCCCGAGCTCAGCGAGACCAGCGACACTTCGTCGTAGCCGCAGTTGTTCAGAATTTCCTCGACGGCACTTTCAATCTCGTCCTGAGAACGCTCGCGCCGGGGGCGGTAAATCATCCCCGCCTGGCAGAAACGACAGCCGCGCGTACAGCCGCGCTGGATTTCGACGGCACCGCGGTCGTGCACAGCTTCGATATATGGAACAATCGGCCGGGTGACCGGGGGACCGAGATTTGCGACGACCCTTCTTCGAATAGTCGGGCTGGCTTCCGGCACCGTCGGTGTAAGGCTTTTCAGCCGCCCGTCGACGAAATATTCCGCCTTGTAAAAACGCGGGACATAGACCCCGCTCACGGCCGCCATCTTCCGCAAGAGCTGTTCGCGGGGGAGCCCGGATTTCTTCGCCTGCCGGAATATCTCCAGTAACTCCGGCACCGCTTCTTCCCCGTCCCCGATAACGAATAAATCGATGAAGTCCGCCATCGGCTCCGGATTGAGGACGCAGGTGCCGCCGGCAATAACCAGAGGGTGAGTTTCGTTCCGCTCCGAAGCCAGGACCGGGATTTGCGAAAGAGCTAACATTTCAAGGACATTGGTATAGGTCAT
>JAFGHZ010000123.1 GCA_016929875.1 Dehalococcoidales bacterium | reverse complement strand
ATGGATAAATTCCAGCGTGCGGTCGCCCAGCGAAATCGTTTCCAAATCGTTTACGGTCTGGAATTTCTCAGCCGGCAGGTGGAACAGATCGATGAGCATATCTTTGGCGCGCGGCGTGCAGACGACCTTTGCCTCCGGGTATCTGGCTGCGACTCGAGGGATAGCGCCGGAATGGTCCGGCTCGGCGTGATTGGAGATAATATAATCGAGCTGCTTAACTCCCAGCAAATCCAAATTATCGATGAGAGTATCGGGTGTCAGGCGGTCGACGGTATCGATCAAGGCTGTCTTTTCACTGCCTTTGATTAAGTATGCATTATAGCTCGTGCCGTCGGGCAAAGGAATGAGTGAATCGAAAAGCCTTCTATCCCAGTCCACCACGCCGATAGTATAAATTCCTTTTACAAACTCTCTCGGTTTCATTTTTATTCCACCTTCTTGAATTCGCTTTTTGACGCTCCGCAAATAGGGCAAGTCCAGTTGTCGGGTAGATTTTCGAAGGAAGTACCGGGCGGGATTTTACCGTCGGGGTCACCTTTTTCGGGGTCGTAAATGTAGCCGCAGATAACACACTCATACTTTGCCATCACCGGTTTCACCTCCTTTTTTACTTCCACGTAGCTTGGCGCACTTTTCGGAGTGGAGCCTCGTTTTACTTCGTGGTAATATGCGTAAGTCATCGGCTCGCCTTCTTTAATGATTTCAGCTCCCACGACTTCGCCGATAAAAATGGTATGCGTGACGGCATCCAGTTGACCGGTTACCTTAGCTTCAAGGTAAGCCACGGTATTATCGGTCACAATCGGTGCGCCGGTCACACCTGTTTTATAGTTGGTACCCTCGAATTTATTGATTTCCCTGCCTGATTTGAAACCGAAGTTACCGATGAAATTCAGAGGGGTATCCTGTGCCAGAACCGAGGCGGTGAAAACGCCGCTCTTGCTGATGTATTCATGAGTCAGGTTCTTTTTATTGAGGGCTACAGCGATAATAGCCGGTTCCGAAGCTACCTGAATCACAGTATTGGCGATTTGTCCGTTTATTTTATCGCCGTCTTTACTGCAAACTACATATACTCCGTAGCTGAGTTTGAATAATGCCCTGGGATTCATGTCATTCCTCCTTGGCACTTATTTTACATAAAGTCTTTCTCACTGGTTTTTATAGCGCGTTGCAGTTCGGCGTTCAGCATCGGCGGTAAACCTTCGATATCCACTCTGAGGAATCCTCTGACGATTGTTGCCGTTGCCTGCTCGTGTGTCATACCGCGTGACATCAAATACTCTACCTCTTCTTCCGCAATCTTACCTACCGCCGCTTCGTGGTAGAGGTCGATGCCTGCCAGATTCCCCCTCAATTCAGGAATAGCGTGGATAGTACCTTTCTCCGTCAGAATTAAACCGCGGCATTCCAGATGTCCTTTGACCCCCGGTTCGTTACCTTCGATGTAACCGCGGGCGATAATGTTGCCGCCCATCGTGATTGCTCTTGATATGATTTCGGTTCGGGCACCTGGGGCGTTGAGAAAAACTCTGGAGCCGACATCTATGTTTGAGTCGGGTTGTGCTACCAGAATACTATTAAATCGCGCCGTGGCATTTTTACCGTTACACCGGGCAATCGGGTTCGTCTGAATCGTATGGACCGGTTCCATCAGAACATAGTTACTGAGAAATAAACCATCCTCTTCGATAATTGCGGCTGTCCGGGGACGCACGGCGAATTCGGGGTTCCAGCTGTGTATCATCGTGAATGTGATTTTGGCGCCCTTTTTGATATAGAACTCCGACACTCCCATATGCATACCCGGTTCGTTGCCGAGCGATGTGGTACAGCCGGTGATAATGTGTAGTTCCGAATTTTCCTCGGCGATGATGATGTTATGGACGTTCTGGGCGAATTTTGCCCTGGATAAATAGAGACAAGCCTGTACCGGATAATCGGTCTTGACACCGGGCAGAGTACGAATGAAGTAGCCATCGTTTTGCCCCAGTTCAACGCTCGCGGTATATTTATCCGTATCCACCGGCACGGCTTTCCAGTAATAGTCTGTCAGCCAGTCGTGCTTCTTGAGTGCTTGACTGACCGGCATAACCTCGACCCCTTCATCTTTTACGGAGCTGTGAATAGGTGTGTTGTCCATCTGGATAAAAGTACCGGTTCTCTGGCTGGGGTTGTCGAGCATCAAACCGGCTTCCAGCATCTTACTTTTAGTGGCGACATTCAATTCGGAAGGGTCTTTTTTATAAGGATGCTCTTCCGCCGACCGGGTGAACTGGTTGAGGTCGATATCTTCACCCATCGAAGCTTTTTTATCGATAGCAGATTTGGCTTTCTCCCTCTCGTTTCCCGATATATTAGACATGGTGTGCACTCCTGAAGGCGCATTTGGCGCATTGTTCGTAACCACGTGTTTTGATTTCCGTGAGGATTTCATGGGGGTCGCCCATGCAACCGATAGTTCCATCCAGCATAATGTAGCCGTTACGGGCATTCACATATTCCAGAATATGTCCCGTGTGAGTGATGATTAAACCCATACTGCTCCTGGAATGCATTGGGTTGTCCTTTTCCAACAGTTCATTGATGAGCTTACCGATGAGGGCGATGTTTTCTAAGTCGACTCCAGATTCCGGCTCGTCCAATAGGGCCAGGTCGGGCCTTTGTGCCAGTAACTGCATCAACTCGCTCCGCTTGATTTCACCGCCGGAAAAACCGTAATTGATATCCCTCTCGAGGAAATCGGTCATGTCGGTTTTGCCAGCCAGCGTTGCCACCAGGTCAGGAGCGCTCTTGTCTTTCATAGAAGCGAGAACCATCTCTCTGGTCTTGACACCGCGGACGACCGGCGGCCGCTGGAACGAAATACCGATGCCTAATCTCGCCCTTTCATCGACAGAAGTTTTTGTGATGTCTTCACCTTTGAAGAGGATACTCCCACCGGTGACCCTGTATTTCGGAAAGCCCATAATGGTCATCAGCAGGGTGGTTTTCCCGCTTCCATTGGGGCCGAAGAGGACATGAGTTTCTCCGGTCCCGATGTCCAGGTTAACGTCGTGTAAAATTTCCTTTCCCTCTACGGCGACGGACAGATTTTTTATTGTAAGCATGATTTACCTCACGTTTTTATCTTTAGTTGCCGCCATCCAGCGACGGATGCTCGGTCTGTACGTACCATGAAGCGGGGTCTTTCAGAAACTCGTAATAGTCGAGAAGGATGAGTTTGTGTTCTCTCTCCTCACCGGCGATTGTCGTATAAAAATCCTTTTCTGCTCCCGGGCTTATTTGCTCGCTGCGATGATGATAGAAATCGTAGGATTTATCTTCCAGCTGCATTGCCAATTGGACGCTGTCGATTTCGGATTGAGTGCCTTTCGCAGGCGAAGCAGCGTTTTCGAGTTCTCTGGCAAAGATAGTTCTCGGGGTTTTACCACCATCGGGTTTGAACTCGACAGGAAGCCATGATTTAGCTTTGCGGATGTTTTTGTAGATTTGCTCGAACTTCTGGCGGTGGTAGTCCTCCTGGTTAGCCAGAGATTCCAGTAATTTTTTACCGAGTTCGTTACCGCTTTCACGACTGGCGGCAAGATAGAAAGCCTTGCCGTCGATTTCCATCTGAATAGCGTAGCGGAGTGCCTGTTCGGTCTTTTCTTGTTCTGTCGGCATACTTGGCCTCCGTTGAAGATATTGAAATACGGGCGGGAGTGCTTTTAATTAATTTAACCCGGAAGACGGAAGGTAGATGTAACTAATGTCTCATTTATTATAGCAGAGCGTAAATAATGATAGTTATTTACGGGACAGTTGTCAATCCAATGGAAATAAAGGCAATAAGGCAGGGAGTATTTTGAGTGTCCCCTGCCTTGTAAAAACCGGGGTTGTCTTTCAAATGCGGCCGTTTACAATTGCTGGAAATAGTCCTTTACGCTGGGTTTTGTCTGTAAGGCTTCTGTCGTTGTTTTCGATGCTTTTACAGACGCCTTCATTCCTACAGATGCCTCTTCTTCTTGTCTGGTTGTCCGCGCTGTAGTTGCAGGAGTAACTGTGGGTGTGGCTGGAGTGGCAGTTGTAGCAGTCGGAGTGGCAGCCTGCGGCGATACTTCGCCGATGGCTTTCGATAGAATTGCCGGCAGGGCGATGCCTGTTGCGAATGCGCTCCAGAGGTCTTTTGCCAGAGGTATTGCCACAACTCCGCCGAGGAGGAAGAAAAAGATTGAAATCACGTAATAATGAACGGGGAATTTGAGGTTCGGGTCGGTCCGTATTTTCCAGAGCCTGTAGATTTCATTAGCGGCACTACCGATACATCCGAAAAGGAAAAAGTACCAGTTAACTTCCATATTATGGCTCCTTTTGTCTACGATAGGACAGGCTGAAACAGGTAATTATGGTATATCATAATCGGTGACTGGAGTCAATGCCGTTTTGACAGATGAGTATTTGAGATTATCGGCTATCAGCGGGTGCCATCTTGCAAACCCTGTTCAATGCTGATAATTTATGGTGAGACTGTT
>JAFGHZ010000122.1 GCA_016929875.1 Dehalococcoidales bacterium | reverse complement strand
ATTTACGGAATCGTCTGCCAGGCGGGCACCGCCGGCATTGAGCCGGGCAGGCGCCCCATCGCCAGAGGAAAGGACGAGGCCTCGGAAGAAGCCGTCTATCAGTCCAATCCCCAATTAACAAAATTATTGAGAAGCGAATTCCAGGTTTTAGTGGTCGGACACCGCGCCGGCGACAAAATATACCAGTACCTGCCGTCCGTACCGGCGCACATCCACTCTTTCGTCCACCTGTGCGCTAATGAAGAGGTCGGAGAGTTCAGCCAATCGTTCGATTTTCTCGGCATACTGACCTCCACCCGTCTGCCCGTCTCCATCGAAGACGTCATCGCCGCCGCCCTGCGGGAAATGAGCAAGGCACAGCCGGACCCGCATGCTTTTCTGGTAGCCGGCGGCAAAGCGCTGACCTCTATCCTCAGCGGCGATTACCAGCGGCTCAAGACAATTCTGATGAGGCTGAAATAATAATATGGACTCTGAAAATAATAAAAATCTCGGCATCGTCGTCGAAGGCTCGGTAGAAAAAGGCGTCGAAGTCCGTCTGGACGGCTCCGCTTCGGTGGAAGATATGGTCGTCGGGCGGTACGTGACCATCGACGGCAAGAAACGCCGCTTCTTCGGGATGGTCACAGATATCAGCCTGGGAGTTACCGATAAAGAAATAGCCATCGCCCCGCCCGCCTCTAACGATACCTTCGCGGCGGAAGTACTGGACGGCACGGCGACCTACGGCGCCTTGCACGTCCTGCCGATGCTGACCATCGGGGGAGACGCCGACAGTGTTACCGAAGGCCCCCAGCCGGTGAAGACCGTCCCCAGCCATTTCTCGAAGGTAAAGCTGGCATCGGAACAGGATATGGACCTGGTCTTCGGCAAGGAGGACGGCTCCCGCTTCTACATCGGCAATCCCCTCGATATGGAAACGAAGCTTTGCCTCAACCTCGAAGAGCTGGTGAAGCGCAGTAACGGCATTTTCGGCAAGAGCGGCACCGGCAAGACCTTCCTCACGCGCCTTTTGCTCATCGGTATGCTGCAGAAGAGCAAAGCGACCAACCTCATCTTCGACATGCACAACGAATACGGCTGGGCGGGGAGCAGCGAGGGCGGACAGCGCACCGTCAAAGCCCTGAAACCGCTCTTTCAATCGAAAGTGGCTGTCTTCACCATCGACGAGGAAAACTCACGGCACCGCGGGGTGAGTACCGACTTCGCCGTGAAAATAGGCTACGATGAAATCGAACCGGAGGACATCGCCCTGTTACGCCAAACATTGAATCTCACCGACGCCGCCGTGGAAGCGGTCTATCAACTGCGCCGCCGGTTCGGTAAAGACTGGATTCAAAAAGCCCTCGATATCTCCGATTCCGACGAGACGAGGGACATGCTCCAGCAGATGAACATCCACGAGAGCACCTTCCAGAACCTGAAACGCGGGCTGGGGACAATACGGCGATTGCCTTTTATCGTAGCGCACGCCCCGGTGAACGCCGTGGACGGTCTCCTGCAATACCTGGAGAGGGGCGTCAACGTGGTGCTGGAATTCGGCAGATACCGCGATATCACCGCCTATATGCTGGTCGCCAATATGCTCGCTCGCCGTATCTATAACCACTACCAGAGAAAGATGGAAGCCTCGATGGCGGGTAATGTGGCGCCTCCGTCCCCTCTGGTCATTACCATCGAGGAAGCGCATAAGTTCCTCGACCGCGAAATCGCCAGCTATTCCATCTTCGGGACCATCGCCCGCGAGATGCGCAAATACAATGTCACCCTGCTCGTCGTCGACCAGCGCCCCAGCGCCATCGACGAGGAAGTAATGTCGCAGCTGGGCACCAAGATCACCTGTCTGCTGGACAATGAAAGGGACATCGATGCCGTGCTGGCGGGCGTGGCCGGCAAGAACGACCTGAAAACGGTTCTGGCGAGGCTGGCGTCCAAACAACAGGCTCTTATCTTCGGACATGCCGTGCCGATGCCTGTCGCCTTCCGTCCCAGAGACTGGGGCACCGAGGAATCCTACAAAGAGTTCACCCGCGACAGCGGCAATATAAAAAAGGCCGAGAAAGACATCGAGGAACTGTTCGAATAATAAAATCCCTCTTACTCTCCCTTTAAAAAGGGAGAAAATTGCCATCCCACAAATAATATAGTCATTCCCCCGAAGGAGGGGAATCCATAAAAATGAATGAATACTATAGATTCTCTGCCTGCATTTATCCTGAGTGAAGCGTGAGGACAGAGAATGACAATCTTTGCATAAGGAGCCGGATAGTATCAAAATGGCCCGCAAGAAAGTCGGACTGGCATTAGGCGGCGGCGCCGCCCGTGGACTGGCGCATATCGGGGTACTGGACGTCCTGGAGAGGGAAGAGATACCCATCGATATGATTGCCGGCACCAGCATGGGCGCTATCGTCGGCTCTATCTATTCCCGTACGAGAAACGTTAAATTGATGCGCGAACTGGCAATCGCTTTCGGTTCGAGAAAGATAAGATATTTCTCCGATTTCACCGTGCCGCGTACGGGTTTGATAAAGGGCCACCGCATCGAAAACGAGTTGAGAACAGCCATCGGTGCTGATACCAGATTCCGCGACCTCTCTATCCCTTTTTCCTGTGTGGCGGTCGATATCGATACCGGCGAGGAAATAGTCATCAAGGAAGGTAAGGTCTGGGAAGCTGTCAGGGCAAGTGCTTCGGTCCCGGTGGTGTTCACCGTGCCGAAACTGGACGGACGGTATCTCGTCGACGGCGGACTGCTGAATCCCGTGCCGACAAAGACCGTCCGCGACATGGGCGCGGATTTCATCATTTCCGTTAACGTGCTCCCCTACAAATCGGTCAGCGACAACAGGGAGCCGAACATCTTTTCGATTATGATGAAGGCCTTTTATATCCTCGATTCCAAATTCATCGAGACTTCAATACAGGGGTCCGATGTCGTCATTCAGCCGGACGTTACGGCAATCGCCTTTACGGACTTTCAGCGCGCCGAGGAATGCATCGAAAAAGGCGAACTGGCAGCATGGAGCCTTCTCCCCGAAATAAAGCGTAAATTATCGATACGCTGACTTACGGCAGGACAAAATATATGCAGACCGAATCCCTGCTGACCCGTACAAAAAAACTGCTGGCAAGCTACGACTTGCATGCCAGAAAAGGGCTGGGACAGCACTTCCTGGTCGATGGCGGCATACTCAAAAAAATCACCGCGGCGGCTGAGTTGTCCCACGCCGATACCGTCGTCGAAGTAGGCCCCGGGCTGGGTGTGCTGACTCAGGAACTGGCAGAACAGGCGGGAAAAGTCATCGCCATCGAGCTGGATGAAAAGCTGTCGGGGATTCTGGAAGAGAACTTCAAAAATTCGGGCAAGGTAACCGTCATCAACGAAGATGTGCTGAAGGTCAAGCCTTCGGAATTGCCCATGAAAAAGACCGGTTACAAGGTAGTGGCGAACCTGCCCTATTACATCACCTCGGCGGTCATCCGTCATTTCCTGGAATCGGAAAACAAGCCCGCTCTGATGGTTTTGATGGTACAGAAGGAAGTGGCAAAGCAAATCACCGCCCGGCCCGGCGAAATGAGCCTGCTCAGCGTCAGCGTGCAGATATACGGCAAGCCGAAGATGGTCGATAAAATCCCGGCAAGAAGTTTCTATCCGCCTCCGAAGGTCGATTCGGCAATCCTCAGAATCGAGACTTACCCCGAACCGAAGATAACCAAAAAGGATGCCGCCGGATTCTTCGATATCGTCAGGGCAGGCTTCAGCGCCAATCGAAAGCAACTGGCGAATTCGCTGGCAAACGGTTTAAAAATACAAAAAAGCGATATCATTCCGCTACTGCAGGAAATTAAAATCGACCCCGCCAGACGCGCGGAGACGCTGACCATCGACGAATGGCTGCTATTATGTAAAGCATTCAATCGCAAAATGTCATGCTGAGCCATTTGCCCCTGACTTGAGGTGAATAGAGCGAAGCATCTCGTAAACATCGAATAGTTGTAACATGGAAGAAAGAAATGATAAAAATCGAAGCCCCTGCCAAAATCAACCTGACGCTGGAAGTGCTCGGCAAGCGCTCCGACGGCTATCATGAAATACGGAGCGTGGTGCAGGCAATCGATCTTTGCGACTCCCTGCAATGCGCCCCTTGTGATGACATCCGTATAAGAAGCGACCTTTCCGGCTGGGATACAAAAGAAAGTCTGGTATCGAAAGCGGTGGCTTTGTTTCAGAAGACGACAGGCTGTACTCAGGGCGTCAAAATCGAGATTAATAAACGTATTCCTCTTATGTCGGGGCTGGGAGGCGACAGCAGCGACGCCGCCGCTACCCTGTGTGGTCTGAACCGACTGTGGAAGTCAGGGCTGTCTCGAGAGGCATTACGGGAACTAGCGCAACAGCTCGGCTCCGACGTACCGTTCTTCCTCTACGGGGGAACGGCTTTGATGGAAGGCAGAGGCGAGAAAATCACTGCCCTGCCGCCGTTCCCGCACCACTGGATAATTCTGGTCGTCCCCGACATACGGGAATTACAGGGCAAAACAAAAAGGCTTTATGACATGCTGAAGCCCTCGCATCACACCGCCGGAGAAATCACCAGAAAATTGGTAACAGGTCTGAAATCGGGTCGAGGATTAAAAGATTTCGAACTTTTCAACACCTTCGAAAACGTAACTTTCACGCACGGCGCCGAATTGGGCAACTACCGGGACCATATCCTCAAAACGGGCGCGCCGAACGTCCACCTCGCAGGCTCCGGGCCTGCCCTGTTCACTATCCTCAAAGATAAAAATCAGGCTGAGGAACTGCTGGAACGGCTCAAAAATCAGGGAATGCAAGCCCATCTGACGAAAACCCTCTGACTTACTTGTCATTCCCCAAAATAAAACACCGTTCAAGCAGGGCTTGAGTTACAAGTCCCTGAGCTTTAGCTGTGGGAGAGGGGTGCAACCCCTCTAATAAACTTTCCCTTCCCGTCGGGAAGGGATAAAGGGATGGGGCATTGTGACAGAATACTGCTGTGTCAGAAATTTTCGCTCCTAAAATATCTATCTGTAACCCATGTCACTGGCAAAAAAGGAATAATGTCTTTATAATAAAGGTCAATATATCGGACGGAGGCATAAAATGACCAAAACAGATGATAACCTGCGTGAAGCTTTTGCCGGCGAGAGTCAGGCTAACCGCCGCTACCTGTTCTTTGCGGACAAAGCGGAAAAAGAAGGTTTCAAACAGGCCGCCCGACTTTTCCGTGCGGCGGCGGAAGCGGAAACAGTACATGCCGGCAATCACTTCAATGCCATGGATGGCGTCGGCTCGACCATCGATAATATCAACGCCGGCGTCATCGGAGAGCATCTGGAGTTCACCAGGATGTATCCGCCGTTTATCGATAAAGCCATCGAGGAACAGAACGAGCGGGCGCAGAGGGCCTTCGAATGGGCGAATGCCGTCGAGGAAATTCACTACAATATGTTCCAGGCAATGCTGAAGGCAATCAAAGAAAAACAGCCCATTAAAGACGAGCCCTATTACGTCTGCCCGGTTTGCGGCAATACCGTTGCCGGCAGTGCTCCGGATAAATGCCCCATCTGCGGTGCCCCCGGGAGCAAATTCAAGAAGATAGAATAACGTATATTGTCATTCCCGCGTAGGCGGGAATCCACATTAATGATTCTCCTCCCCCTTGAGGGGAGAGGCAAGGCTTGTCCTGAGCAAAGCGAACGGAGTGAGGGTGAAAATGTACAGACAATGCACTCTCACACACTTATTGTCGTAATGGTTATTTTCTTGAACTCATCGCCAATTAAACATATAATCTAATCATACGTTTCTTCAGGAGGCATTAAAAAAATGGCAGTCATCAATTTCGGCGGAGTAAAAGAAGAGGTAGTAATGCGGAGCGAATTCCCGATGGCGAAAGCGCGGAAAGTCCTCAAAAATGAGACCATCGCCGTCCTCGGGTACGGAGTCCAGGGACCGGGACAATCGCTCAATATGAGAGACAACGGCTTCAATGTCATCGTCGGACAGAGCAAAGCCTTCAAGCGGGACTGGGACAGGGCGGTGGCAGACGGATGGAAGCCCGGCGTCAACCTTTTCGAATTAGAGGAAGCGACAAAGCGCGGCACGATTATCGAGATGCTTGTATCGGATGCCGCTCAGAAGAAAATCTGGCCGAACATCAAAAAATATCTGACCAAAGGAAAAGCACTGTATTTTTCACACGGTTTTTCCATCGTCTATAAAGACCAGACCAAAATCATCCCCCCGAAAGACATCGATGTCATCATGGTTGCCCCTAAAGGGTCGGGAACATCATTGCGACGTAATTTCCTCTCCGGGGCAGGTATCAACGCCAGCTATGCCGTCTTCCAGGATGCCACCGGACGTGCCAAAGAGCGATGCATGGCTGTCGGCATCGCCGTCGGGGCAGGCTATCTCTTCCCCACGACCTTCGAAAAAGAGGTCTTCAGCGACCTCGTGGGTGAGCGCGGCGTCCTGATGGGTGCTCTGGCAGGCATTATGGAAGCGCAGTACGACACCCTGAGAAAGCACGGGCATTCCCCCAGCGAAGCCTTCAACGAAACGGTCGAGGAGCTTACCGAAAGCTTAATCAGGCTCGTATCCGAGAACGGTATGGACTGGATGTATTCCAACTGCTCGGCGACGGCACAGAGGGGCGCGCTCGACTGGAAACCGAAGTTCAAGAAAGCGGTAATGCCGGTTTTCAAAGGGCTTTACGAGAGAGTCGCCAACGGCACGGAAACACGGCGGGTAATCCTCGCCTGCGGCAAGCCGAACTATCAGGAACTGCTGGGTAAAGAGCTGGCGGTCATGGGCAATTCCGAGATGTGGCAGGCGGGAAAAGCTACCCGCTCCCTGCGCCCCAAAGAGTCCGCGAAAGCCAATTTAAAAACCGCCAAGGGAACGGCAGGCAGGAAAGAAAACTAAGATTTATTGTCATTCCCGCCCCGATGGAATCAGGGGTAAACTCCGGCGGGAATCCGGTAAAACCGATAAGTTATCTCATCTTTTATGTACAGGGAAGGGTCAAATCCTTCCCTGTAATTTTTTCGTCAGACGAGCATCTGTTTTCAGTACCAGGCACAATTCTTTCAGCACCCCCAGCTTCTCGGTACGTGACAGGGCTTTTTCAGGATTCTTTTCTTTCAGTACCAGCCCGAGCTCACGCTTCAAGCGATACTCCCCGACCCTTTTCAGCATCGGCAAGTCCCTTTTCAGGAGTTTGAGGGTTTCAGGCTCGATTTTGAAACCGAGGCGCTGTTCGTAGCGGATGGCACGTAAGATACGCGTGGCATCGTCGCTAAAGCTCTTATCGTGCAAAACTCGGATTAACTTGTTTTTCAGGTCGTCCCGCCCGCCGTAGAGGTCAATCAATTCCCCGTATCTATCAGGAGTGAGGTAAACTGCCATCGCGTTGACGGTAAAGTCCCGACGGAAAAGGTCAGTCTTGATGGTACCAGGCTTGACCGTCGGCAGAGCGCCGGGCTTAGCGTAGGTCTCGGTGCGAGCCATCGCGACGTCGATATGCCGCTCCCCCAATGTGATTCTGGCAGTGTTGAACATCGGGTGCGGAGTCAATTTCCCGCCGGTTTTCTCAGCGAATTGCTTTGCAATAGCAATAGCCTCACCCTCTACCACTAGGTCGAGGTCGAGATTTCCCTGCCCGAGCAAAAGGTCGCGCACGATGCCGCCCACCAGATAAAAAGGTTGCTTCCTGACGGAGGCAATATCGACCGCCTTCTTTATCAGCCCGACCAGTTCTTCAGGCAGGCTCTGTTCAATTTTATCGGCCAGATTTAATTTCTTCACCATAGCTTTCACCGTAAATCGCTTAATATCTTACCATAATAACCCTCGTATGTCTTTGCGAGGAGTCCTGATGGAATCGGGACGACGTGGCAATCTAAAGCGAACCTCTCTAATTCACCCTGCACACCTTAATCTCCATCCCGACGAAAATCGGGATCCAGAAAACCTTTAACTGGATTCCGTATCGGAGTACGGAATGGCAAAAAGCCTATTATATTACGGTATTAATTTGACTATCAGTTGCTTCAACTGATAGATTAAACCATTTGAGGAGAACTCCTCTGGAACAACCTGTAACGCTGCACAAAACAACAGAACGACTTGGCACAGAGCCACTCGGTAAGCTTCTTTTTCGCCTCAGCCTCCCCAGTGTCATCTCGATGATGACAATCTCTATTTATAATCTGGTAGATACTTTCTGGGTAGCCAGACTGGGCTACCAGTCCGTGGCGGCACTGACGGTTATTATGCCCTTTTTCTTCCTGTTTTTCGCGGTAGCTGTCGGTACCGGTATCGGCGCCAATGCGTTGGCTTCCCGACGCTTCGGAGAGAGAAAACCGGAAGAGGCAAACCGGGTCGTCGGTCAGGTATTTTTTCTGTCATTAACCATCGGGATCGTCTTTCTGACATTAATAAATATTTTCCCCGGAACGATTCTCAAAATCTGCGGCGCCACACCGGACATTTTAGACATCGGCGTAAAATATCTGACCGTCTTCAGCTTTTGTTTACCTTTCCTGTTCCTGCAGATGACAGGCCGTAATATCTTCATGGCTTCGGGAGACGCCGTTCGCCCGATGGTCTTTATTATTCTGGGGCAGGTATGCAATGTCATCCTCGACCCGTTTCTCATCTTCGGCTGGGGCTTCTTCCCCGAGATGGGAGTCGCCGGTGCCGCCCTGGCGACTGTTATTGCCAACATCGTCAGCTCCGGGCTGGCAGTTTTTTATATTGTCGCTCACAAAACCCCCTATCGGCTCAAACCCCATCACCTCATCCCGCATTTGCCGACGATTGTCGGCATCTATCGTGTCGGACTGCCGGCGGCACTGATGAATGTAACGGAAAGTATCGTCTTCGTGCTGTTCAACAACGTCGTCGCGGGTTACGGCTCGGTAGCACTGGCAGCAATGGGCATCGCCGGACGTATCAGCGACCTCGCCTTTATGTTTATCGAGGGGGTAGCGCATGGGCTTATGCCGATTGTCGGGTTCAGCCTCGGGGCAAAATTGTGGCGCCGGCTCTGGGGCACAGTGAAACTATCCAGCATCAGCATGGCATTGATAATGGCAGTAGTAACAATCGTACTGGAGATCTTCACAGAACCAATCATCCGCCTTTTCAATCAGGACCCGGCACTTCTGGCAATCGCTATACCCGGTCTGCGTATTTTCGTTGCGGTTTTCGTCCTTATCGGTCCTACGATAATGTTCATCACCACCTTCCAGGGACTATCGAAAGGCAGGGACGCGATGATAATGGCGCTGGCACGGCAGCTTATTTTCTTCCTGCCGGCACTGTTCATCTTCCCTCGCTTCCTGGGACTGACCGGCGTCTGGCTTTCGTTACCGTTTTCCGATACCCTGGGATTTATCATGGCAGGCTTCTGGCTGTGGCTGGAATACCGCCGTCAGAAAAAGAGCGGTTTGTGGCTTGAACCACCCCTGCAAAAGACATAATTTTTATCGATTTGGAAATGAATAGGTTGGGTCCGGGTAGGAGTTCCAGAAGCTTGTCCTGAGCGCCCGCACTGAGTTTATCGAAGTGTCGCCGAAGGAACTAGAGATTTTGCCCTCCCTCTCGTGTTTCTCCATCGCCCTATCAGGGCGATGGCAGGGGCTTGCCCTTGAGCAAAGTCGAATGGGGTGGGTCGTCGTGGAGTTAAAAGCTGGGGCTAAGTATTTTTACTCCCGACCGATTTTTATTAATAAACCATTGTAATCGACTGCTCGGTTTTCTATAATGGAGTCAAGATGAAAGTAGTGGCAATTGTCGGTATGACGGGCTCGGGCAAGTCCGAAGTTTCCCATCAATTTGAAAACAGCGGGTACGTCAGAATCAGATTCGGCGATATCACCGATGAGGAAGTAAAGAAACGAGGACTGCCACTGAACGAGGCAAACGAGCGTCAGGTGCGCGAGCAATTGCGTAAAGAACATGGCATGGCGGTCTATGCCAAACTAAATCTCCCGCGCATCGACGAGGCACTGAAAAAATCGAATGTAGTGGTCGACGGCCTGTATTCCTGGGAAGAATACGTCCTTCTGAAAAACCACTTCGGGGATAAACTGAGTCTGATTGCCGTCTGGGCTTCTCCTCGAACACGCTACGCCCGACTGTCCAGAAGAAAAGTACGCCCCTTAACCAATAAAGAAGCGACGGAGCGCGACAGGACGGAAATCGAGAATATCAACAAAGGCGGCCCTATCGCCGTCGCGGATTTTACCATTACCAATGAGTCGTCACTGTCAGAATTGATAAAAGAAACGAAAAGAGTGATTGCGAGGTTGTCATGAAGAAAGCTGTTCGACCGAGTTCGGATGAATATTTCTTGAAAATCGCTTCGGTAGTATCAGAGCGTAGTACCTGTCTGCGGCACCATATAGGCGCCGTGGCAGTCAAAGACAAGCATATCCTCACCACCGGCTATAACGGCGCGGCGGCGGGCCTCAAAGACTGCCTGGAGCTGGGATGTCTGCGTGATGAGAACAATATCCCTTCCGGTACCCGCCACGAAATATGCCGCGCAATCCACGCCGAGCAGAATGTCATCATCCAGGCGGCCCTCCACGGCATCAGCCTGGAAGGCAGCACGATTTACTGCACGCATACGCCCTGTATTCTCTGCGCCAAGATGCTGGTAAACGCGAAAATCAAGCGGTTTGTCAGCTTCGGTAAATACAGCGACGACTCTTTCAAAGAGCTCTTCAAAGAAGCCGGCATACAGGTAGATATCCTCAAAAAGCCTCCGGCGGAAATTACGTTTCTGGAATAGTGGGGCTGTCTTTGCGAGGAGTCCCAACTCCATATCTTCATTCAGCAAAGTTTATTGGGACGACGAAGCAATCTCAAGCGATAGTAGATAATCTAAGAAGTGATTTTAAAGAGTCCTTGCGTAGAACATTTTTCATTACAATGAGATGATTCTAGCGAAAAGTCTTAGATTGCCACGTCCCGATTAAATCGGGACTCGCAACGACAGTTAATGGATATTCTCGTTCTGGTACTTTCCGGAATAGCCTTCGGTGTCCGATGTCAGAGAAAAAAAGACCAGTTGCGCCACACGTGCGTCTTTCTGCAGGCGAAAGCCCCTCTGGTTATATACCACGAGCAACGACTGAGAACGCCCGGAATAGCCGGCATCCCAGACAGCCGTGCCGACACTTACTCCGCATCTGAGCAGGCTCGACCTGGGTCTTGCCAGCGCCATCAGGTTTGTCGGAATGTGCACGATTTCATTATAGGTGATGATATAACTGCCGGGGATAAGTTCCACGAAACCCAGACCGTCGAACATCAACGGCGCCAGTTCCGGCAACTGCCTCTGAGCGTTATCGACTCCGATTTGCCCGGGAGTCTGGAACATCGCGATATCGCGCACGGTGATATCGAAACCGCTCGGCTGTAACTGCTGTTCGAGGTCGATATAGTTCTCGACCAATGGGGGTTTTTGTTTCAGAAGTTTTCGAATATCTTCACGGGAAAGAACGCCGTTCATAAGACCTCTCATCGATGTGGAATCAACAAATTATAAGCTCCGCATAAGCGCAAAGTCAATGCAAAACAAAGAAGGTGACTACTCGGTTTTAGTTGTTTCTTGTTTGGGAACTATTGAATCCGATGGAACTGGATAGAAGCTCTAGAAGCTTATTCCGAATCCGCCGTAGGCGGTTGAATGGCGACATCCCGTGGTTTCTAGAGGGAGTTTTAGAGGGGCGTTGAGCCCCTCTTGGCACTAAAAATTGTCCCCGCCCTAGTAGGGCGGGGACAAAGGCCTGTCCTTAGTCCGCCGCAGGCGGGCTAACGGAGGTGGGTCGCTGTGTGATAAAACCCTAAAATTATGATGAGCTTCAATCAAATGTAAAACAAAGAAGGAGGAGAGTGTTCTCCTCCTTCTTTGCGGGGTTATTTATCGGACAGGTATTGCCGATTTAATCGGTATCTGCAACGGCAGGCGGGCACATGAAACCACCGCGACCGCCCCTCATTCCACCGCCGAAACCCATACCCAATCCCTCGAACCCTGACGGTTTGGCATCTATCCACGCCTTATAAGCATCGGCTTGTTCCTGTGTAATTTTACCGTCGGTTACCATCTGTGCCAGCCAGTTGTCGAGTGCTTCGGACCGCATTTCTTCCTGCGCCTGGTCGAATGCCGCCTGTACTGTGGATTGTTCTATCCCCAGAATCGAAGCGACCTTAGCGACGAATGTACTGGCAGGATTGGCATCGGTAGAGTCGTCTGCCAGAGCAACACCACCGATAGTCCCGAGGACTGCCAGCGTCGCCATCACGACGCCGGCAATAATAAATTTCTTTTTACGGGCCATCTGTACTTCACCTCCTCTAACAACCATACTAACAGGCAATTATTAAGGGATTATTAGCAAAGTTTCTTCCGTCTTTTTGGTGTTCCTCGTTTGGTAATCACAAGACCCGATGGGACAGAGTAGAAGCTCCAGAAGAGGGAGGGCAAATGCCCTCTCTCTCGTGATTACTCCCCGCCCTGATAGGGCGGGGACACAGGCCTGTCCTTCGTCCGCCGCAGGTGGACTAACGGAGGTGGGTCGCTTGTCCTGAGCGCAGTCGACAGGGTTGTGTAAAATAGCCTATGGAATACGATAAATTTCAACCAAACGTAAGTAATACCTTAGCAAAGGATTGAGACAAAAACCCGCGACCCAAGTATAATGTTAGTGGGCTTTTTGTAAACGAAAGGGAGGGCCACTATGGATAATTTCACATTTTATGCGCCGACTTATTTCGCTTTCGGAAAAGGTAGTGAGAAGCTGACGGGAAAACTGGTCAAGCGCTTCGGCGGCTCGAAAGTCCTGCTCCACTACGGCGGCGGGTCCGTCAAAAGAAACGGCATTTTCGACGCAGTCGTTGCTTCCCTCGATGAAGCGAAAATCCCCTTCATCGAACTGGGCGGCGTCAAACCGAACCCGAGAAGCGGACTGGTTTACGAGGGCATCAAGCTGTGTAAAAAGAAAAAGGTCGATTTCATCCTGGCAGTCGGCGGCGGTAGTGTTATCGACTCCGCGAAAGCCATTGCGGCGGGAGCAATTTACGACGGAGACTTCTGGGACTATTACTCCGGCAAGGAGGTCGTTAAGGCGTTACCTGTCGCCACCGTCCTGACAATTGCGGCTGCCGGCAGCGAAGGCTCTCCCCATTCGGTCATTACCAATGAGGACGGTATGCGCAAACGGGCCGCCGAGGGCGAGGGGCTCAGACCGGTCTTTTCAATCATGAACCCGGAGTTCACCTGCACCCTGGACTCTTATCAGACCGCCTGCGGCATCACCGATATTATGGCACACGTCTGCGAGCGGTACTTCACCAATACGAAAGATGTCGAGACCACGGACCGACTTTGCGAGGGAATCTTGAAGGCAATGATTACCGAATCGCCGAAGGTCATCAAAAACCTGAGGGACTACCAGGCACGCGCCAATATTATGTGGGCAGGTATGATTGCCCATAACGACATCTGTGGCGCCGACCGCAAACAGGACTGGAGCAGTCATCGTATCGAGCACGAACTTTCCGGCCTTTACGACGTAGCACACGGCGCGGGGCTGGCGGTTATCGTCCCCGCCTGGATGAAATTCGTGATGAAACATGACGTCAACCGCTTCGCTCAATTTGCCGTCCGTGTCTGGGACTGCGATATGAACTTCGCGGACCCTGAAGTCACGGCGCTCGAGGGCATCGAACGGTTCCGCAACTTCCTGAAATCCATCGGTATGCCATCCAAATTCAAGGAACTCGGAGCCAAAGAAAAAGACATCCCGACCCTGGTTAAAAAACTGGGCGTCACCGAAAACAAAAAACTCGGCAGTTTCGTGAAGCTGGGACCGGAGGAAGTAACCGCGATATATCGGCTTGCGGCATAGGATATGATATTATTTAGGTGAGTTTCAGCGATGAATAATTTTCTGAAAAAACTCCCCGTCATATTGGTGCTTCCGGTATTGGTGCTGTTAATCGGCACTATCGGTTTCATACTACTGGAAAAATTATCATTCCTGAATGCCCTCTACTTCACTATCGTCACGGTTGCCACGGTCGGCTACGGCGACATCCACCCCATAACAGTGGGCGGTAAAATATTCACCATAATCGTCATCTTTATCGGCATCGGGACTTTTCTCACTATCGTAACCAACCTGACCCGCCTGTTCATAAGCAGAGGGCAGGAAAGAATCCGCAGGCAGCGCCTCAATATGATAATCGGGGTCTTCTTCTCCGAAATAGGGTTCGAATTGATGAAGTTACTGGTTAAATACGACGCCAATGTCGAAAGTTTATGCCGGGAGTGTGTAGTCAACACAAACTGGACGGACAGTGATTTCAAAAGATTGAATACCAGATTACAAAAATACGAATATAAAATCACCGTGGGTCCGGCTGAAATGCAGACATTACGCGATTTCTTGAAGAGCAAAGGGGAAATTTTGCTCCGTCAACTGGAAAACGAACAGCTTCTGGAACACGAGTCGTTTACCGAACTGCTGTGGGCAATAGTGCATTTGCGCGATGAATTGCTCGCCCGTGATAAACTGTCTAATTTGCCCAAAGCGGATATCAACCATATAATCAGTGATTGCAATCGCATTTACAGCGCCGTTGTAAAGCAATGGCTGCAGTACCTGCGGCACCTCAAGACCAACTACCCGTTCCTATTCTCCCTGGCACTGAGAACAAATCCTTTTACCGCAGAACCTTCCGCCGTAATCAAAGACACGAATTGATTGTTCTCCAGAAAAAGCTGCGTACATCTAATCAAAAAGTCCCTGCTCTGTTTACAGTTGACAATTTTCTACCGAACAATTTGTTTATATCTGTTATAAGTCGATGTGATTGTGTGGTATAATGCTGCTAGAATCACCACCGAGGATACTTAAATCAGCTCCATCCGTTTATAAGATTAAGACAGGAGTAATATCATGGTAGAGAGTCTTGCAGGCTTCCCTGATTTATGGGCATGGTTAATATTTATCGGTATAGGCCTTCTGATGATTCTGCTCGAACTGGTTGTCGGCGTAGCGACTGGGCTCGACATGGTGTTTCTCGGGTCAGCATTCATCATCGGAGGGCTGATAACCTGGCCGTTCCACTCTTGGATTCTGACACTAATTATCACCCTGGCAATCTGCATCGCCTATTTAGTCTTAGGAAGAAGGTATGTCCACCGTTGGACAGCGACGCGGAAAGAGAAAACAAATATCGATACTATTATTGGTAAAAAAGGAGTCGTTTTACAGAGTATGGCTCCGGGGGTTAGCGGACTGGTCAAGGTAGGTAATGAGGAGTGGAGGGCAATATCGCAAGAAAATATCGAAAAAGGTGAAATAATAGTCGTCACTACCATTAATGGCGTTACACTGAATGTCGAAAAGGATAAAGGAGTGAAATAATGAACGTAGGACTTACTGCTTTTCTAATTATCTTAGCGCTGGTTATCCTGGTTACCCTGGCTAAATCGATTATCATCATCCGTCAAGCTCAAAAGGGCATCGTAGAAAGACTCGGCAGGTACAAAGAGACCCTGGACC
The DNA here is from genome assembly GCA_016929875.1 of Dehalococcoidales bacterium. GTDB lineage: Bacteria > Chloroflexota > Dehalococcoidia > Dehalococcoidales > Fen-1064 > Fen-1064. Next base: position 1,453 of record JAFGHZ010000122.1, on the reverse strand, counting down.
CCGGCCTCAGGTTTCTCGTTCCTTTCGTAGATGCACTGAGAGCTAGAATAGATATGCGTGAAACCGTCCTCGATATAGAGCCTCAAGCTGTCATCACCAAGGACAATGTTGGTATAACTGTGGATGCCGTAGTCTATTACTATGTGACGGACGCTAAGGCTGTTCGATATGAAGTAGCCAACTTCTATATTGCCGTGAGCAAGCTGGCACAAACGAATTTAAGAAACCTGGTTGGTGATATGAGCCTTGATGAAACACTGGGCTCGAGAGAACGTATCAACTCCTCTCTGAGGACAACCCTCGATGAAGCCACTGACAAATGGGGCGTAAAGGTAACCAGGGTAGAGGTCAAGGAAATACTGCCGCCCAAGGACATCACCGAGGCCATGAGCAAGCAAATGAAAGCAGAGAGAGAAAAACGAGCGACTATTCTGGATGCCGAAGCCTACCGCCAGAAGAAAATCCTCCAGGCAGAAGGAGATAAACAGAATGCGATATTGGTGGCTGAAGGCGATAAGCAGGCAGCAATATTGAGAGCCGAAGGCGAAGCCAAGGCGATTGAGAATGTCTCTACTGCCGCTAAAGAATTTTTTGTTGGAAATGCTCAGTTATTAAAACAACTTGAGGTCACTCAGGCGTCTTTACAAAATAATTCGAAACTTGTTATATCCGACCAATCGAAATTAATTAACGTCCTGGGACTTGGAGAGGCGTTGAGTGAAGGCCGAAAAAGCGAAAAGCCAAAAAGCTAGAATCCTGTAAAATCGCTTTTTTACCTTTATCGACCGCAAGGTTCTGCAATTCCACGGCCGAATTGTAATAGAATTGATAGTCCCTTGTCCTCCGTTAGACTGTTCATCTGTAAGATAAAAACGGGTGGCAGAATGTAGGCTCGACTCACCATCCGGGGAAGTTATGAAGTTTACGTACACGATGGACCTTAATTGTACGCCCGAGAAGGTGTGGTACTGGCTCGGCACGCCGGAGCGGGCCGTGCAATGGCAGACAAACGTCTCCAAAACCGAGATACTGGAAAAGACTCCCGACTGGATTGGAACGACCTTCCGTGAAACAATCGAGGAAAACGGGAAAAGCGCGGAAATGCAGGGGGTAGTTACCGATTACAGAGAGAATACCGTGCTGGCAATGCGCATGATTGGAAAATATAATTCGGTGGAAGTCGAGTGGCATCTTCAGGAAATGGGAGAGCGTACGCTTCTGATAATGAATTCCGATATCCGGTTCAAATCTATCCTGAAATTCATCAGTATTGTACTCTGGCCTGTTTTTAAGAAGAATATCCGTAGGCAGCTAAGCGGGGAGTATACAAAACTAAAAGAATTATGCGAATATAAAGAAAATAAAATGGTGGTGGGAGAGGGAATCGAACCCACGACCTAGAGTTTATGAATCTCTCGCTCTAACCTACTGAGCTATCCCACCCGGTAATATT
>JAFGHZ010000121.1 GCA_016929875.1 Dehalococcoidales bacterium | reverse complement strand
GCGGAGGGGGTGGGATTCGAACCCACGGTTGCTTGCGCAACGACGGTTTTCAAGACCGTTACCATAGTCCACTCGGTCACCCCTCCATGTTCGGTTAGATGGGGCTATCTTTAGATTTTAGTAAGGAAATTGTATCGGTGGCAAGTCTGAAATCGGTTATCCCCTGTGTACTCTGGTGAATGATGGCCATTCGAAACTGAGGATATCGACTGAGACGGATGATTTACCATGAGGGTCAATCTTAATGACGAATGGTAAAATACACCCGGAACGGCTTTCTTCATAAGGTGCTCCCCAGTCTATTTGTAGCATGTATTCGAGTTTTGTCCCATTTCCGTTGGCAATCTCTCCCAGCTGCGGCGGGAAATTCAGAGCAACGTCGAATTGTTGCACTTGTCCGGCCAGGAGCACCGGCAGTTCTCTTTGCCACGGCACTGCGGCCTCACCGACCAATATTTTTATCTGCAATTGGATTGCGGGACCGTTTCCACCGTTTCTGACAGTTAAATTACCATTCCATGATTTCCAGTCGACCCCGCCTGCCGGTGTTATCTCCGGAATTACTATAGGCCTCAACATCTGAATGGCTTGCTCGTAAGCCTGCATTGTGCTTTTTTCGCTTGCTTCCGCCACTCTACTGGATGCCACGGTTTGTTCCCGGGCAGTTTCTATGAGTTCCCTGGTGTGTATGGAGTACAGGTAGGTCACGGCCGCCAGCCCGATGACAGAAATGGCGCTAGCCACAATTGCCATCTCTACGAATTGCGGCGCGATTCCCGGTAACAGCCAGACTAAAATCCACAATACAATCAATATAGGCAGGAGGATGAGCCAGCTGTATTGGCAGAGCTTGTAAATCCATCTTTTTTTGTATTCCACTTGCTCTCCTTATGCATGGTAATAATTTGTGAAGATACTATTTGTTCACTCATCTCAATTCAAATATAATCGGGTTTTCTGCATCGGGACAGGAAAAATGTCCTACACCTTCTTCGGTTTCCCATGGGAATGAGCCGCCGAACATCAGTGCCCTGATATTGGGTAATAGCATACCAAAAGCATTGAGACAAATCCCTTCAGGTGTATTGCCGTTTGTCTGCCATTCATCTCCCACCTTATGCCCTGTACTGCACTTGCCCTTTTGAGAGATAACTTTTATTGTCACGTTGTAGCGTTTTGCCATTATGATATCACCTACTTGATTACCTTTGCTTTGACAAAATCCTGTAGTACCTCGGGGACGGCGATAGTTCCGTCTGCCTGCTGGTAGTTTTCCATAACGGCGATCATAATTCTCGGTAAAGCCAGTCCGCTGCCGTTGAGGGTGTGAACGTACTGCGGCTTGGCATCGGGAGCGGGGCGATAGCGGATATTGGCACGGCGCGCCTGAAAATCGCCGCAATTGGAGCAGGAACTGACCTCGAGCCATTCCTGACAGCCCGGTGCCCAGACATTTATATCATAGGATAATCTCGAACCGAAACCGATATCGCCGGTGCATAATTGGGTAATGCGGTAAGGTAACCCGAGCTTCTGGCAGACATCTTCCGCATCCTTTAGCATCTTTTCCAGTTCTTCGTCGGATTTCTCAGGTTCAGTGAATTTATACATTTCCACCTTATCGAACTGATGGCCTCGCTTGATGCCCCGGGTATCTTTACCGGCGGACATTTTCTCCCGACGGAAACAGGCGGTATAAGCGACATAGTGAAAGGGCAACATTCCCGGGGGAATGATTTCACCGCTGTGGAGATTGGTCAACGGAATTTCTGCGGTCCCGATGAACCATAAATCGTCCTCTGCATCGTGGTATATATTGTCGGCGAACTTCGGCAGCTGTCCGGCGCCGACCATGCATTCTTTTTTGACCATGAACGGAGGATAAATCTCCGTGTAGCCGTGTTCCCTGGTATGCAAATCGAGCATAAAAGCGATGATTGCTCTTTGCAGGCGGGCGCCGGGCCCGCGCAAGACGTAGAACCGTGTTCCCGATAATTTTACGCCGCGGTCGAAGTCGATAATGTTGAGGGATTCTCCCAGTTCCCAGTGGGGTTTCGGGGCGAAGGGCAATTTTTTCGGTTCACCCCATGTCCTGACAACCGGGTTCTCGCTGTCATCCTTACCGATCGGGACACGAGGGTCGGGGATGTTAGGGACCTGCAGCAGAAGGTCGTTCAGCTTTGCGTCCAGTGTTCTGACCTCTTCTTCGAGGTCTCTGATTTTGTTGCGGAGGGCACGGCCTTCCTCGGCGGCATCTGCCTGTTTTTCCCTCGAGGTCTGCTTGCGGTTGTGCCGCAGTTCTTCCAGTTCGGCTACTTTCCGGCGGCGTTCGCTATCGAGCTTGAGAATTTCGTCCAGCGGGGCGGTATCGTGACGATTAGCGATTGCCTGCCTGACGAGTTCAGTATTCTCGCGAATATATTTTAAGTCCAACATACTATCAACCTCTGTTTAATTCTCGTAGCTGAGTTCTGAATTCCATCGCATTGTCGTTGCGAGCCCCGATTTCATCGGGGCGTGGCAATCTAAAACCCTTTGTGTAAATCACTCCATCCGCTTTAGATTGCTTCGTCGCTTCGGCTCCTCGCAAAGACATTTTGCTTTTTAAGGTTTGTCTTCTTGTTTTTCCTTTAACTGCGGGAACAGAATCACTTCTCTAATCGATTGTTTATCGGTGAGGAGCATCACCAGCCTGTCGATGCCGATGCCCAGTCCGCCGGTCGGGGGCATACCGTATTCCATCGCGAGCAGGAAATCCTCGTCAATCGACTCTTTATCACCCTGCGGACGCTCTTTTGCCTGCTGTTCGAAGCGCTCACGCTGGTCCAGGGGGTCGTTCAATTCCGTGAAGGCGTTAGCAATCTCAATACCGCCGGCAAATGCCTCAAATCGCTCTACAACGCGTTCCTGACCGGGTTTTTTCTTTGCCAGCGGCGATAAAGACAGGGGATAATCCAGTAAAAACGTGGGCTGGATTAATTTCGGTTCCACAAAAGTGGAAAGCAGGTCATCCACCAGGTGTGCCCAATCCTTCTTGGGGTCGACTTCTATGCCCTTTTCCTTCATTTTCGCCCGTAGCAAATCAACGTTCGGATATTGCACGAAGTCGATGCCGCTATATTGAGTGATGGCATCCCTGAAAGACAACCTCTGCCACGGCGGTTTGAGGTCAATCGTTGCCTCGCCGAATTTGACGCTGGTCGTACCCAGTACTTCCTGAGCTACCGAGGAGACCAATTCTTCTACCCTGTTCATGACATCGTTATAATCGGCATATGCCTCGTAGCTCTCCATCATGGTGAATTCGGGACTATGTTTGAAAGAGACGCCTTCGTTACGGAATGTCCTTGCTATCTCATAAACTCTCTCGAACCCGCCGATAATGAGTCTTTTCAAACGCAGTTCGGTTTCAATGCGCAGATAAAGGTCACGGTTGATAGCGTTATAGTGAGTAACAAATGGCTCAGCCGCAGCACCGCCTGCTTCAGGTAGAAGGATGGGTGTTTCTACTTCCATAAACCCACCACTATCCATATATCGCCGAACTGCGCTGACAATCTGACTGCGCAGCCGGAAAGTCTTTCTGGCTTCCTCGTTGGAAATCAGGTCGAGGTAGCGCTGGCGGTAACGGATTTCGACGTCACTCAAGCCGTGCCATTTTTCCGGCAGGGGCTGGAGCGACTTCGCCAGCATTGTCAGGGTTTTGGCTCTGATGGTCGGCTCTTTGCTTCTGGTGCGGAAGACCACACCCTTTGCGCCGATAATATCGCCGATGTCCAGTTCTTTGAGCAGGGCGGTACTTTGTTCGTCGAGTTCGGTCTTGCTGAGAAACAGCTGGATTTTACCCGAACTGTCGTGGATATCCATAAAGGAGATTTTTCCCATCAGTCGGTTTGCCATAATACGTCCGGCGATATTGACCTCGTCCGTCTCCGTCTTGACGGCTTGCTCTGCCTGTGCCAGCAGTTCGATTGCCTGTTGAGCGGTATGCGTACGCTTATAGCGAGGCGGATAAGGGTCGATACCCAGGGCGTGGATATTCGCCAGTTTTTGCATTCTCTGTTCTGAGATACGTTCAATTCTCGATGGCATATCAATCACTCACCAGTTTATTCGTTACACTATATTATCACAAAGTCGGTAAATCCTGAATAGGAGGGGCGGAAATCCCCCAATGTCTTTGCGAGAAGTCCCGATTCCGTATCTCTGTCTGATAAATTTTGTCGGGACGACGAAGCAATCTAAAGCGAAAGGAGTGATTCAAACGAAGGGTTCTAGATTGCCACACCCCGATGGAATCGGGATCCAGAGAAATATTACTGGATTCCGGCTTTCGCCGGAATGGGATGATTAAATTTAACTCTTTGTCTTTTTCATTTGTTCTTTGAGTTCATCCAACCAGTTGGCGGATTTCACCTCGCGCTCCAGCAGGTATTTGAGATAACTGCGGGTAATGCTCTCCAGTTCGCCGGATAGTTGTGTATCTATTTTCAATTTTCCGACAGCGTTGAAGTCGTTTCCCTGAATGAACCTGAGTACTTTCAGGGCATTCACCGAAATAGGGCGGGCAAAAGGCTGGTTCAGACCGCACGCCGGGCATAATGTACCCCCCAGCCTGGCGGAGAATGAGTTGGTGATCGGCTCCAGCGGTCGATGGCAGGTGACACACTCCTGTAATTGAGGGCGGTAGCCGGATGATTCCAGTAAGTGGATTTCGAAATAGCGCAAAAGAAGTTCCCGGTTATTCGTCTCGCTCAAGCTCTGTAGTGTATCGATTAATAAACGGAACAAATCTTCGTCCTCGATATGGTCGGCGGTAAACTGGTTGACGAGTTCAATCACGTAAAGCCCGTAAGACGTCAGCCAGAGGTCGGTTTTCAGAGGCAGAAAAGCGTTAATCGTCTGGCTGCCGGTGATGGTGTCCAGGTTCCGTCCCCGTGACAGATTGACCTGGCTGTGTGTCAGGAGTTCCAGGTGCCCCGCCATCTTGCTTTTGGGACGGCGCACACCCTTAGCGACTGCCTGAATTTTACCCAAATCGGGTGTATAGAGAGTGAGGATTCTGTCCGCCTCACCCAGTTTTGTTTTTTTGATAATGACAGCTTCGGTCTGGTAATCTCTCGGTCGGGGCATTTTATTAGCCTGTTATTCTAATAGTTATCAGATGTCGGCATTCTAATCTCTGGATGAGATAATGTCAAGAATTACCCTCCTGATTGAGAAATGGAAAAGGGAAATTTTCTCCCCTGGTGTTTACACACACAAGGAAAGATTTTTGCTATTTAGTAAATAATGCCAGACCGTTAGGATTGCGGTAGCCGCGCCTCAGTAAGATATCCCTTTCTTTAAGAAGGCAGGCACGATTATGAGCTACCGCCTCTTCGAATTTACCGTTCTGCCAGGCGTACATACAGAGAATACCCTTGTCGTTGAAGGGGTCGCCGTGATTTATAATGCCCAGTTCCTTGACGGCATTGGCTTTAGATTTGTACTTCTCTCTCTGAAGCTCGCCTTCGAAGG
>JAFGHZ010000120.1 GCA_016929875.1 Dehalococcoidales bacterium | reverse complement strand
GATTTAAATATACGGCTGGAAGCGGATAATAGTTTCGGGATGCGTCGTACGGAGGTGTTGTGTGCACGGTGCGAGTCCCATCTCGGACATGTTTTCGATGACGGACCTCCGCCGACGTACAAGCGATATTGCATCAATGCGGCGGCAATCAGATTTGTCAAAGAATAGGGGGCTAAAATGAGCAGGGAAGAAGTCGCCACTTTTGCTGGCGGATGTTTCTGGTGCCTGGAAGCGATTTTCAAAGAAGTAAAGGGTGTGCAGAGAGTCCTATCGGGTTACACGGGCGGTATGAAGGTAAATCCTACTTATGAAGAGGTCTGTAGCGATAAAACCGGACATGCCGAAGCCGTCGATATTACGTTTTTCCCTGATGTGATTTCTTACCGTGAAATTCTGGAGATTTTCTTTACCGTTCATAACCCGACTACGCTGAATCGGCAGGGGAATGATGTCGGAACGCAATACCGTTCGGCGATTTTTTACCATAATGAGGCGCAGAAAATCATCGCCGAGCAGGTTATTAAAGAGATAAATGAAGCACATATCTGGGATGCTCCGGTTGTTACCGAACTCAAATCGTACCAGAAGTTTTATAATGCCGAAGAATACCATCGTAATTATTTCGAGCGGCATCCCGGGGAGGCATATTGTCAGGCGATAATTGCGCCTGAAGTAGCCGAATTCCGTAAAAAGTGGGAGAGCAAACTGAAGGAGTAGTAGCCTTCTCTATATTGTCATTCCAGCCCTCACACTCCGCTTGGGTAAACTCCAGCTGGAATCCAGAGTATTCGTCAAGATACAGTATTGTGTCAGTATGAATGATTATTCGAGGTTTTCTTTCATTTTGTTCCAAACTGCGTGAATATGAGATAGCATTTTTTTCAAATAATCAGGACAAGCTTTTGTCAAATCCTCTGTTCCTGTTTTTTGGGAGTCTAAAACTGGGTAATACAGCCATACTTTATGTTGGTCATAGTCCCATGTTCTATCTCCATATCCCCCTTTTAATGACCCGCTTGGTATATAGGCATGATGAGTCCCTGTATTTCGGTACCAACGAAGTCTCTTAAACCAGTCTTTTTCCCATTCTTCTTCTATCAGGTTCTTCACTTGAATTGGTAATTTGTTCTTTATTTTATTCCACTTAACATCATCTATCGCTAAATTAATGTTATAGAGGATGTTCATCTCCTGTAAGAGAGTGTCATAAGCTGATATTAACTCGAAAAAGAAAGCATCTAAGTACCACTTGGTCTGTCTGTGGGCTAATAATGCTAGTCCAGTATCATTGGACATGCTAGCTGCACCTAGTGCTAATCTGCAAAAATGGTCGGCTCCCTCTAATTTCAACCTAACCGAAAAGTGAAAGGTCTTCCATTGCTCGCAAGCATCTTCTCCGAGTTTTTTATGATGTCGATAGTGTAAGGAGCTTTCTTTGTAAACTATTAAAGGGTCTTTGAGCCAATCATCCATAGTAGTGCTATTATAGCAATTTTTACTATTTTAAGTAATGACGGACTAAATCTAGAATAGCGAAAGGATTAGAGGCCCATTCGCGAACAGGCAGGGATGCCTGTTCCACCGTATGACAAAGGGGTTAATCCCACTTCCGTTCGTCGGAGATTTTCTGGTATTTCTCCGGCAGTGTGCCGGGTTTCAGGAATTCAATCTTATCGATTTTTACGCGGCAAACACTCTGGAATTTTTCGTTCAGGTCGTTCGCCAGTTTTGTCCGGTCGGTTGTCTCATCTTTCAATTCGGCTTTCAGAGTAAGCTCGTCCCTCTGGTCGGTTCGATTTACCGCCAGTTGATAACGTGAAACGGTATCGGAACTCATGATTACCTCGTCTGCCTGCCTGGCAACCACGAACATCCCCCTGACTTTCACGGCATCGCCGGTCCTGCCCAGAATGCCGCTCAGGCGGTATGATGTACGTCCGCAGAGGCATTTTTCGGTGATTAGAGACGATAGGTCGCCGGTGCCGAAGCGGATTAGACCCCAGGCTTTATTGTGAATCGGCGTAACCACGATTTCTCCCACTTCGCCGGGTTTCAGTTGCTTACCTGTAACGGGGTCGACAATTTCCACGATGTAGTCGTCCATCAGGTGTAAGCCGGATTTTCGTGCGCATTCGTAGGCAATCGCTCCGCCCGGTTCGGTGACGGCATATGCTTGACGCGTGTCGATGCCGTAATCTTCTTCCAGTGTCTTTCGCACCGATGGCGAGAGCATCTCGCCGGTAAACCAGGCGCGTTCCAGCGCGAAGTCGTTGCGGAAGTTCAGCCCCATTTCCTCGGCTTTTTTAATCAGCGTCATCAGGAATGAAGGTGTCCCGACAAAACCGTTTACTTTCAGGTCACGCATCGTTTGTATTTGAATCTCGGTATTGCCGGTGCCGGTTACTACGACAGTCGCTCCGCAGTGCCTCAGTGCCTCGTGGAACAGAGTCCCGGCCGGGGAAAGATGGTAGGTAAAGGTATTCAGAACGATATCTCCTTTTCTGAAACCTGCCGCCCAGAACGATTGGGCAAACCATTTGATTTTTGATGAGTGGAGCGGTTCGTAAATAGGACCGGGAGAGATAAAAATACGCTCGATTTTCTGGGGTTTTACGGTTAGAAAACCGCCGTAAGGCGGTTTCGATTTTTGCAATTCGATGAGGTCCGTTTTTCTGGTGATGGGTAACTTTTCGAGGCTCTTTATGGTACTGATATTCGATGGTTTGGCCTTCGCTTTGTCCATCATTTCTCTGACAGAAGGCGCACGCTTGTAGGCATTTTTAACAATATGATGCAGTTTGCCTTCTTGATACAGACGTCGGGAATTAATAGGTCTGGTTTCTATATCGTCGAAATGAACATCTTTTCGGACTGCTTTTAAAGCCATCTCTTTCGCCTCTTGTAGTGTTTTACCTCGCGGTAGCTCTTTTTCGTGCCGACGGTCGATAAGCCCATATAGAACTCTTTGACATCCTCGTTGTTTTTAAGGAATTCCGCCGTCCCGTCCAGCACAATTCTACCATTTTCCATCACGTAGCCGTAGTGTGCGATGCTCAGGGCGACTCTGACGTTCTGTTCTACCAGAAGCACCGAGGTTTTGGATTCAGTATTGAAGCGTTTGATAATATCGTAGATTTCTTCCACCAGTAATGGTGCCAGCCCCAATGACGGCTCGTCCAGCATCATCAATTTCGGTTTTGCCATCATTGCCCGCCCGATGACCAGCATCTGTTGCTCGCCTCCGGAGAGGTAACCCGCAATATTACGGCGGAGGTCTTTGAGCCGCGGGAAATAGCTGTAGACCATCTCCAGATCCTGTTTGATGGCATTGCTGTCCTTACGGTTAAAGGCACCCACGAGCAGGTTCTCCTCGGCGTTGAGGTGTCCGAAGACATGCCTCCCTTCCAATGCCTGAATAATGCCCGATTTGCCGATTTCCTCGGCGTTTTTCTTATCGATACGCTTACCTTCCCACTCGATACTCCCGTCGGTAACTTCGCCGTCTTCGGTCTTCAATAAACCGGAGATGGCTTTCAGCGTTGTACTTTTACCGGCACCGTTGGCACCGAGCAGCGCCACGATAGAGCCGTCGTCTACTTTCAGAGAGACTCCGTGCAGTACCCGTATGACATTGAGGTAAGCGACCTCGATATTATTCAGTTTGAGCATATCAGCCCTCGTATTAATTCTTCTCTCACCCCCTCTCTATATGGAGGGGGTGAGAGATAAACCTGTTGAGTGTCAGGAAGAGCAGGGATTCATGGTTCTATTCGTCACCATATTGCGGGTATTTGATAAGCGGTGCTGGTTCCCATTCACCCAGGGCAACAATCTTACCGTTAGTGACCCTGTATATCCTCAGGTAATTATCAAGCCGATTGTCGCCGGCGGTATAGGTGATGGTACCACCCTGTAGCCCTTCTACATCGTAACCTTTTACTTTCTGGATGCCCTGTTCCTCGACTGCTTTCCATGCGGCTGCTCCGCCCTGAGCGAGAACTTCATAGCCGGCATTCTTCACTGCGGTGGCTAGAATTTCTCTGATGACCAGGCAGGTTGCCCAGGTCGAAAGATAGTCCATGTTTCCGTAATCCTCGGGGTGGTTTTTCTGACAATATTCTCGTGCTTTCGCGATGCCGGGAGCGTCATCTTCCCAGCTGACAGTGTGGAACACGCCGTATACACCCTCGATTGCATCTGCCCCTGACTGAGCAGTCACGATGTCAACCAATGACTTGGTGAAACTGGCTGAGGCACACATTATTGTTGTGCCGGGGTACATTTCCAGTGTTTTTGCATTTTCTATGATGATTGCTGTTGATGCCGGCACACCGGAGATTAGTAAGACATCGGGATTCAGTGCTTTAATTCTGGTCAGGCTTTCGATTTCGGAAGTAGTAGTGATGGCATGGTACTCGGTAGCCACAATTTCGATGCCGAGTTCTTCTGCCATTGCATTAGCGCCGTCCAGAGTCCCTGCCCCGACTGAGCCTGAAAGCAAGTGAAGTGCTACCTTGGGTTTGCCTGTACCCTCCCAGATATTTTCCATGTAATACTTTATAAGTGCTACGAAATCATCGCCGTAATCCGGCGTCGGTCCGTAAATATGCTGCGCAGGGTGCAGGTTCATTGTGGAGATAAAGGTAGCGAGACCGGGGAACCCAGCCTCATTGGCTTTCCCCTGGGCCATTTTCATTTCGGATGATGAGTGCGTGGTGAAAAGAATGTCGCCTTCGTTCATAAAGTCCTGGACAATTGTCGCTACTTTTGCGGGATCGTAAGCGCTGTCTCTCCAGGAGACTTCGATTTTATAACCGCCGGCGCCGCCGAGTTCGTTGTTAATATATTCCATGGCGTCCTGAATACCGTGCTGTCCGGGAATACCTTTCTCCGGCACAGGTCCGGTAGAAGGCGTCATCATCCCGATTTTTAATACTTTGGTCGTGTCTGCGACTTTGGGTCCGCATGACATTAGAAAGGGGGTGGCTAACAGAATTACCGCCAGTGTGACTGACATAAACAGAAGCAGTTTTTTGGTTTTCATATATCCTCCTTCAAAGTTAGAGTGAATCTTTGTGAGTATTTTACTTGGGTTCTGGTCATTTATACATAGTGCTCATCACCACCTCTTTTCTCAGTATGAGAAAGGCCAGAGCCTGTAAGATGATTTGAATAGTTGCCAGCGGTGTGCCAGCCCCCTCGGTTCGAATATCAGAAACAGGATGATTGCCAGACCGAATAATGTCGGTGCTATGCCGGAAGTAAAACCGCCTGGCAGGTGGGGAAAAGCCGACTGTAAAGCCGGTGATAATTTCGTGACCAGGACATTGAGAAGCTGGAAAAATATCACGCCGAATATCGGTCCGATGGTAGTTCCCAGTCCGCCGATAATCATCATCCCGATATAGAGTACGGAGTTCGTAAAAGCGAAATATTCAGGACTGGCTAAACGATTGGTATGTGCCAATAACGCACCGGCTACACCGGCGAAGAAACATCCGATGAAAAATGCAGTCAGTTTGTAACGGAATAGATTAATCCCCATCACTTCAGCGGCAAGGTCGTTGTCTCTGATTGCAACGAATGCTCTTCCTACCCTTGTCCGGACGAGATTCTTAGCGGCAAAAATAGCGATAATGGTAATAGTGAGAATCAAGAAAAACTCGGCTGTCTGACTCTTTAAAATCAGGTTGCCGATTGAGGCTGGGCCAGCTTCCAGCCCGGCATAACCTCCTGTCACATCCGTCCAGCCTCTGATTACCCAGATAATGATGGCTTGGGCGGCAATAGTTGAAATTGCCAGGTAAAAGCCTTTGACGCGCAAAGATGGTATGCCGAAAATCATTCCGACTATGCCTGCCATAATGCCACCGCAAATCAGTCCCGCGAGGAACGGCAGGTTGAATCTGGTAGTTAATACGACGGAAGTGTAAGCGCCGACTGCCATGAATCCGGCATGTCCTATGGAGAGTTGCCCGCAGTAGCCGGTCAGGATGTTCAGACCGGTGACTGAAATTATGGTAATACCGATTAAATTAGCGACGCTGAGCCAGTAATTCCCGAACCAGAGAGGAGCGGTGAATAAGACCACCAGGAGGACGATGAGCAAAAACCAGTGGGTCTTAGTGCGGAAGATCGACATATCTTCTGCATAGTTATGATTCCTTGTCCCGGCAGGTAAATCCATCTTATATCCTCTCTATACGATTTTCCCCGAATAATCCGTAGGGTTTTATGCACATTACGATGACGATAATTATGAAGGGAATAACAGTTCTGATTTCCGGCCATTTAATGAAATTAGCCAGGTAGCCACTCCCGACTGTTTCTACAAGTCCGATGATGGGCCCGGCAATCATCGCCCCGACAAATGAGTCGAGTCCGCCGAGGATGACTACAGAGAAAGCCAGCAGTCCTGTTTCGACTAATCCCGGTCTTATTCCTCCGATGCTCGACATCAGAATGCCTCCGATAGCAGAGAGTACGCAAGCAAACATCCAGGAGCGCGAGAAAATTTTCGTAACCGGGATGCCGCAAGCCTGAACCGCTTTCTGGTCGTCGGCAGTAGCTCTCATTGCTATACCCATTCTGTTATAGCGGAAGTAAAGGGATAAAAGAATAAACAGCACCAGTGAAATCACGGCTGCCCAGAGGTATTCCTGGGTGACTACGGCGCTGCCGATATGAATCGGCTCCGTAGGGAAGAAGCGAGGCAAATATGCTTGGCTTAAGGGCCAGATAATCACCACTATTCCTTCGATAAAGTATGCCAGACCCAATGTTACGGTAATTAAAGATAGAATAGGTTGGGCAATCAAGGGACGGAGAATGATTCTTTCAATAATCCATCCCAGTATTATTGCGAAGATAACCACTAGTGGTATTCCGAGATAAAACGGCAAGCCTGCCTGAACGAGCATACTATAGGTGAACCACGATGATAGGAGTACGAGTTGCCCCAGCGACAGGTTGGCTACTCCGCTGGATTTCCAGACAACAACAAAGCCGAGGGCAATCAGGGAATAAATCATGCCGATGGCGAGACCGGTAATAACAAATTGCACTAGCATAGACATTATTTATCACCTTCGATAGTTCTTATTTTAATGCCGGTGGTTACATTGCCCTTACGTCCATCGCGGTAAGTTACCGGTGCTGATATCTGTATTTCTTTTTTGTCCTGATAGATAGCGGTGATTAAATCGATATAGCGCGCTTCCATAAATTCCCGGCGTAATTTCCTGGTGCGGGTCAATTCTGCCTCGTCCGCATCGAATTCTTTGTGCATTAACACGAACTTTCGGGCTCGAGATGATTCCGGCAAATAGCCGTTGACACGCTGTATGTCTTTTAATATCAGGTCGGCGATTTCGTCTTTTTGTGACAGGTCGACGAAAGTAGTATAAGGGATGTGGCGTTTCTCTGCCCATTTCCCCACCATCTTGAAGTCGATATTGACGATGGCGGAAACATAATCCTTGTCTTTGCCGCCGATTACCATGGCGTCTTTAATGTAAGGGCTGAATCTGAGCCTGCCCTCGATATATTGAGGAGCGTACTTAATCCCCGACCGCAGTTCTCCCATATGGTCCATCCGGTCCATAAAAATCAGGTGCCCTTTCTCGTTGATGTTCACAGCATCGCCGGTATGGCACCAACCGTCAATCAATACTTCCGCTGTTTTTTGGGGATTGTTATGATAGCCGCTGAACATGGATTCGCTTCTGACCAGTAATTCGCCTTCGCTGGTGATTCTGACCTCGGTGCCCACAGCCGGTCTTCCGACGCTTTCGAAATCGATTTCCCCCTTGCCGTGAGAAGAGATTAAACCGGCTTCGGTGCTGGCGTAATTCTGCCGCAGTTCGATTCCAACGGCATGAATCAATCGGAACGTATCCAGACTCAGCACCGAACTACCGGTAACTGCAAATCTGACGTTGCTCAGTCCGAGCTTGTCCTTGAGCGGACGAAATAGCAGGTAGTAAGCGGGAATATAAAGGAGCCGCCAGAATATGTTCGGCTTCTTGTTTTTGAATTTATAATCGGCGATCTTATGCCCTACAGGCATGAACAGGTTGTAGCAGAATCTCTTGAGCGGGTGGGCGTCTATCATCTTGATCTGGATTTCACTGACCAGGCTTTCCCATTGGCGCGGTCCGTAAATAACGAAGTTGGGGCCCGTCTCCCGGGTGTCTTCAGCGATAGTCTCGGGCTCTTCCGGAAAGTTCAGGACGGCGCCTGTCAGTAAATGTGGTATGGTGGCGAAGTAACTGTCTCCGACCCAGGCGGCAGGAAAATTAGAAATGAGATTGTCGTTTGCATCGATGGGGTAACGTGCGATAAATCCTTCAGCAGTGCTGATGAGGGCTTTGTG
>JAFGHZ010000119.1 GCA_016929875.1 Dehalococcoidales bacterium | reverse complement strand
TCCAGTGCCATACGTCGCGGTAAACCGCACTGGTTGAGTTTCAACTCCGGACCGATGACGATTACGGAACGTCCGCTGTAGTCCACACGCTTACCGAGCAGGTTCTGGCGGAAACGTCCCTGCTTACCGCGTAGCATATCGGAGAGAGACTTTAATTTATGACTGCCGCTGATGGAAACCGGTTGCCCTCTCTTCCCATTATCGACTAGAGAGTCTACCGACTCCTGTAACATTCTCTTTTCATTGCGGATGATTATTTCCGGTGCGCCGATTTCAACAAGGTGGCGAAGCCGGTTATTCCGATTGATTACCCGTCGGTAAAGGTCGTTGATGTCGCTGATAGCGAACCGTCCGCCGTCGAGCTGGACGGTGGGCCTGAGGTCGGGAGGCAGGACGGGTAAGACCGTCAGTATCATCCACTCCGGTTTATTGCCGCTGCGGCGGAATGCCTCGACTACCTGCAAACGCTTGCTTGCCTTTCTCCTTCGCTGGCCCGATGGTGAATGGCCTTCCTGAATCAATTCATTCCGGAGTTGATCGAGGTTGATTGCCTTGACTATTTTAAGAATGGCGTCGGCCCCCATTTCCGCTTCGAAAAGGTTGCCGTATTTTTGTTTTAATGTGCGGTATTCGTTCTCTGTCAGCAGTTTCTGGACATGTAGATTCCTGACCCTTTCTACCTCGCTGGTAGCATGGTCCTCGGCTTCTTCATTCTCTTCTACCAGGTCGCGGCGGAGCTGGTTGACCTCTTCTACAGTTGCTTCCGGCATGGAATCGACCCTGGATTCCACGGCCGCCTGTCGGTCGGAGGCTTTCTGTGCCGTATTTTTCTCCAGTTGTATGATAGCTTCTTCCCGCGCTTTTTCATCTACGGAAGTAATAATATAATGTGAAAAATACAGGACCCGCTCCAGGTTCCTGGGGGCGAGGTCGAGGAGTAGCCCCAGTCGACTGGGGATTCCCTTGGCAAACCAGATGTGGCTTACAGGAGAGGCGAGCTCGATGTGCCCCATTCGCTCTCTTCTCACTTTGGAGCGGGCGACTTCTACACCGCATTTATCGCAGATAATGCCCTTGAAACGTACCTTTTTGTACTTACCGCAAAAGCATTCATAGTCTTTGGTCGGCCCGAATATTCTTTCGCAGAAGAGGCCGTCTCTTTCCGGTTTTAGCGTACGGTAGTTGATTGTTTCCGGTTTGGTCACTTCACCGTACGACCAGCTCCTGATTTGCTCTGGCGATGCCAGTGAAATGCGGACTGCATCAAAATCATTTACTTCAAGCATTCTACTTTACCTCTTCGGGTTTAGTTTCGGTCTCTGCCTTCGGCTCTTCAACGGTTCCGTCAGCAGGAGCAGCAGGAGGATTTATTTCTCCTGTACCGGCCGCCATTTCTAATGTGGGTGTCTCTACGGTTTCTTTTGCGGCGATGGTTTTTCCCTCTTCGCCTTCATTAATCACTTCGATGGCAAGCCCGAGGCTTTGCAACTCTTTTACCAGTACTTTGAAGGATTCCGGTACGCTGGGTTGGAGGATATCTTCATTTTTCAGGATTGCCTCGTAAGCTTTGGTCCTGCCGGTAACGTCGTCGGACTTAATGGTCAGCATCTCTTGGAGGATATGAGCGACGCCGTAAGCTTCCAGTGTCCATACTTCCATTTCGCCGAATCGTTGTCCGCCGAACTGTGCTTTGCCACCCAGTGGCTGCTGACTGATGAGGGAATACGGGCCCGTGGAGCGGGCATGTACCTTGTCCTCGACGAGGTGGTTGAGTTTCATGACATAGATGTTCCCGACGGTTACAGGCTGGTCGAATTGTTCACCGGTATAGCCGTCCCGCAGGATGAATTTACCTGTGGTCGGCGGTACCATGTTCCTTTCCGCCTTGACCTTCTGGATAGTTTCCACTAACGCTTGTGGTTTCAGGTCTTTTGCTTTAATACCTAAATCTTCCAGCCAGAGCCGCTGGCAAATAGCAGATGCTTGGCCGCGATATTTTTCATTGAATACCTTGTCGCTGTCGTAGCCATGACTTTTTACCCAGGCTTTGGCAATATCGATATTCATCTCGTGGGGGTGCCCGTTTGGCGCGAGTTCGACCGCTCCCGATTGTTGGGCTACCCAGACTCTCGCAAGTCCGTCTTCGATTGTGACATCGTCAGCGCCGTCGAACACCGGCGTCAGGACTTTAAAGCCCAGTACCTGGGCTACCCACCCCAGGTGGGTTTCCAGTACCTGTCCGATATTCATACGGGACGGCACGCCGATGGGATTGAGAACGACGTCCACCGGGGTCCCGTCCGGCAGGAAGGGCATGTCTTCAGCCGGAGCTATGATAGAGACGACGCCTTTATTGCCGTGTCTCCCCGCCATTTTATCGCCGACGGAGACGGGGCGTTTCTGTGCAATCCAGACCTGCACTTTTCTGTTAACACCGGCAGTCAATTCGTCTCCGCTGAATGTCCTCACGTTGACTACTTTACCCCATTCGCCGTGCGGGACGCGCAGGGATGTGTCCTTGACTTCCCGGGCTTTCTCGCCGAAGATGGCGCGTAATAGTTTCTCTTCTGCGGATAGTTCCGTTTCTCCCTTCGGAGTAATCTTTCCTACCAGTATGTCGTCGGGCCCCACTCTGGCGCCGATGCGGATGATGCCTTCTTCATCCAGCTCTCTCAGGCTTTCTTCGCCGACGTTAGGAATATCCCGTGTGATTTCTTCGGGGCCGAGCTTGGTATCTCGCGCCTCGACTTCATATTTTTCTATATGTATCGAGGTAAAAGAATCGTTTTCCACGAGCCGACTGCTGATAATAATAGCGTCTTCATAATTGTAGCCGCGCCAGCTCATAAACGCGCAGACAACATTCTGTCCGAGAGCTAGTTCTCCGTGTTCGGTGGACGAACTATCGACTAGTACCTGGCCTTTCTCTACGCGGTCACCTTTGTTCACGATAGGACGCTGGTTGATGCAGGTACCCTGGTTGGTACGGACGAACTTCAGTAATTCATAGGTGTCTTTTTGCCCGTCATCTCTGCTGACGATGATGTCGCTGCTGGTCACAGAGGTCACGGTGCCCGGATTTTCGGCGGCCATGACCTGTCCGCTGTGTCTGGCGGCTTCCAGTTCCATTCCTGTGGCGACAATAGGTGCAGAGGGGTGGAGTAAAGGCACCGCCTGGCGTTGCATGTTGCTGCCCATCAGGGCACGGTTAGCATCGTCGTGCTCCAGGAACGGTATCAGA
Organism: Dehalococcoidales bacterium; assembly: GCA_016929875.1. GTDB lineage: Bacteria > Chloroflexota > Dehalococcoidia > Dehalococcoidales > Fen-1064 > Fen-1064. The sequence goes on along the minus strand of JAFGHZ010000119.1, from coordinate 2,668 downwards.
GCAGCGGCAACGCTGAATATTTGTTTGGGCGATACATCCATATAATCGATTTTTTCGGGCACTTCGCGAATGTAACTACCCCCTATTCTGGCTTCCACACGCTCGTCCATGAATTGATTTTTCTCATCCAAACGGGCGTTTGCCTGTGCAATCGAATATTTCTCGTCCATGTCTGCCGACATATATTCGATTTCTTCAGAGACGAAAGGTACGACTTTAATATTGCGTGATATTTTACTCAGTTTGGCGGCGATTTCGGGGGTGACTACTGCTCCGGCATCGATGATTTTCTTTCCCTTGCCGTCGAGGGCCGCTTCGCGGATAGTTTTCCCGAGCAATTGTTTACTCTTGCTTCTCAATTCTTTGGTGACTTTACGGTAAGGGGTCTCGATGAAGCCGTAGCGGTTCACTTTGCCGTAAATAGCCAGAGAGCCGATTAAGCCGACATTCGGGCCTTCCGGCGTCTCGATAGGACATATACGTCCGTAGTGAGAGTAGTGGACATCACGGGCTTCGAACCCGGCTCGTTCGCGGGACAAACCGCCGGGACCCATTGCGGACAGACGTCTCTTGTGGGTCAGCTCGGCGAGGGGGTTCGGCTGGTCCATAAATTGCGATAACTGTGAACTGCTGAAAAATTCCCGTATCGAAGCTACTACCGGTCGGGTATTGATAAGGACACTGGGCGTAGCGACTTCTACCGGGATGGTGCTCATACGTTCCTTTGCTACTCTTTCCAGGCGGAGAAGACCGATGCGGAACTGGTTTTGAATGAGTTCTCCGACCGTCCGTATCCGGCGGTTGCCGAGATGGTCGATGTCGTCTCCCCTGTCTTTGTCGTTGTTAATCATAATGATGTGACGGATAATCTCTACGAGATCCTCTTTAGTCAGGGCGCGCTGGCTCTCGGGGACATGGAGACCCAACCGCTTGTTCAATTTATAGCGTCCTACTATACCCAGGTCGTAGTGCTGGGCGTTGAAAAGTTGGGCGTCCAGCAATTTCTTAGCATTTTCAATGCTGGGAGGGTCACCGGGACGCAGTTTACGATAAATATCCAGTAATGCCTCGGATTCATCGCGGATTGACGGGTCTCTTTCCAGAGTTGTCTTGATGTAGTGATGTGTGCGCGAATTATCTTCTTTGGCAAACATTTTGATTATGGCTTCGTCGCCTTTGTAGCCGAGAGCGCGCAGTAACGTGGTGACGGCGATTTTTCTTTTTCCGTTGATTTTGACGGAGATGACATCCGACCCGCTGGTGTCGAATTCCAACCATGCGCCGCGATTAGAAATGAGTTTGGCGTGGCACAAAGTGAGCCCTGTGGCCGGGTCCTCTTCAGCTGTAAAATAGACGCCGGGACTACGGAGCAGCTGGCTGACCACGACACGCTCGGCGCCGCTGGTAATAAATGTGCCTTTGGCTGTCATCAGAGGGATATCCCCTAAGAAGATGTCTTGCTCTTTGATTTCCCCTGTGGATTTTATCAGGAGACGGGCCCTGATATACAGCGGAGCGGCATATGTCAGGTCGTGTTGGCGGCATTCACGTTCAGATTGGCGGGGCTCTCTGAATTCGTAGCCCACCAGCGTGAGCTCTAGCTTATTGCCCGTGAAATCGGTTATCGGGGATATTTCCTCCAGTACTTGTTTCAGTCCCTCTTCCTGAAACCATCGGAAAGAGTCCAGCTGAATTTCGATGAGGTTGGGTGCTTCTAGTATTTGGGGTAATCTGGCATAGGAATTTCTTTTAACCGGGGATTTTGTTGGCATAGTGCTGGCTAATGACATAAAAACACCTCTAACTCAGTACATTAAATTTGGCGCAAGAAACAGAATGCTACGTTGACTGCACACCAACGAGAACAGTCACGGTTATAGGAAAACAAAAACTAAATGGAAAAACCTTGTGAGGCATATTTGACAAATTTTAATAGTAACACCATTGAAAGAATTTGTCAAATATTTTTATTTCTTGCTAAAATATTTTTTTGATGGGTCTGCGTGCGTAAGGATAGTAATCTCTGGCGGTTCTGACCATGGCTTTGAAGTTTTCAAGCTTGCAGTCCGCGGGCAGTACGCATCCGGTACTCAGGATAAAGCCGGTATCCTTGCCGATTTTTTCAATCAGTTTCTTGCAATATGATTCTGTTTCAGTGGCTGTACCCCGGCTGAGTAGTGTGCCCGGTACGTTCCCTGCAACGCACATATGGTTTTTCAAAATTTCTCTGGCTTCGAAAATATTGGTTCTATCGTCCAGCTCGCAGACACACATCCTCGCCGGGAGTTCCCGTAAGTATGGCAAATTGAGTAACCAGTCGTTGTCGAGGTGTAGTATCGTGATGATGTCCCGGGCTGCGAAAGCGTCAACCATTTTCTTTATGTAGGGCAATGCGAAGCGCTCGAAGGTCATTAAAGGGAAGTATGATGCCCCGCTCCTTTCCGTGATGAGAGCTACCCCGGGGATCCCCGTGAATTCGGTGACTTCTATAGCATTGTTAATCAAGTCTTCTACCATCGTATCCATTAAAGCTATGACTTTGTCGGGGTAGAGTTGAATATCGGTTGCGAAGGCTTTCATCGACCTGATGGTTGATATTGTCATGAAAGGCGGGCTTGTGATAGCGCCGGCAAGTACCGGGACGTCTTTTTGTGCCCATGTCTGCGTT
>JAFGHZ010000118.1 GCA_016929875.1 Dehalococcoidales bacterium | reverse complement strand
CTCTTGTTTTTGTCGACGGCGCCGTTCAGCTTTTCAATAAAGTTCATAGTTATCTCCCTATTGTCTTTGCGAGTCCCGATGATATCAGGGCGTGGCAATCTAAAGCCCTTCGTATAAATCACGCCACTCGCTGTTCATACTGTTAACCAGCTCTATTTTTTTGTCTCGGCCCCGCTTTGATTTGTTTTTCCCCCGAAATGGCGCTGACGATATCTTCGCACACTTCGTAGTAAATCAGCATATCGATATGATACTTCTTTGTAAATCCCTCGACCAGTTTTTCTTTATGCTCCCAGACTCTTCTTTTCAGGTCATTGGTGACGCCTGTGTAGAGTGTCGCGTGATGGGCATCGGTCATAATATAAACATAGTACTGTTTATTCATTCACAACCGCTTTAGATTGCTTCGTCGCTATGACTCCTCGCAAAGACAGTACCATAATGCCACCCTGATATTAGCAATCTTCAGAGGTAGCGTCAAGGGTGGTTAGCAATAACTGAGGCCCGATTCGAAGCGGAATGGCAACGCTTGTAGTATTACGGACGCCCCATCCCTTTATCCCTTCCCGAGGGGAAGGGATAAATTTTTTAGAGGGGTTGCACCCCTCTCCCACAGCTAAAGCTTAGGGACCTTGTAACTCAGCCCTGCTTAAATGGGAATGACAAAAGGGCGGTAACGACACTGCGGTGCTAGATCCCGATTTACATCGGGATGACGCTACGGCGTCATTGACTTAAATACCCAAGTAAACTAATATTGAAGAGTAATTTCGAGCGAAATACCGGGGGTAATGATATTTTGTCAATGCTGAAAAGACTGCCCCTGTATCCCCTTACCACGGAAGTAAACAGGGAGGGGCATTTAGTTATCGGCGGGTGCGACACGGTGGAACTGGCGGACGAATTCGGCACGCCGCTTTATATCTTCGACGAAGCGGGACTGCGCAACAAGTGCCGTGAGTTCCGGGAAGAATTCGGCAAGCGCTATCCCGAGGTGTCGGTCATTTATGCCAGCAAAGCTTATGCCAATGCCGCTCTGGAACGTATTTTTAATGAAGAGGGGCTGGGACTGGACGCCGTCTCCGAGGGGGAACTCGGCATCGCGATGTCGGCCGGCTTCCCGATGGAGAAGGTCTATTTCCACGGGAACAATAAATCGCAACGCGAACTGGAACTGGCGCTGAAATGGCACGTGGGCAGGATTGTCGTGGACAACTTCCGCGAACTCGACATGCTGGAGAAACTGACTGAGGCAACAGGTGTTAAGCAGGACGTTTTGCTGAGGATGACACCGGGCGTGGACCCGCATACCCACCAGTACACCTCGACAGGCACGCTGGACAGTAAATTCGGTTTTCCTTTACCTTTGAAAGAGAGGGCGGTCGAACGGGCAATGAAAGTCCGCGGGCTGAATGTCGTGGGATTGCACTTCCACATCGGCTCGCTCATCTACGAGACCGAGCCGTACGAGGAGGCAATCGGGTTCATCCTGAAGTTCGCCGTCGAAATGCGGAAGAAATACGGGCTGGAACTGAGAGAATTAAATACCGGCGGCGGGTTCGGCGTGCAGTACACCCTCGATAAACCCGCACCGCCGATATCGTTTTTCGCGGAGAAAATTACCTCCGCAATTATCAGGGGGTGCAAGAAATACAAGCTGGAGTTGCCGAAACTGGTTATCGAGCCGGGTCGCTCGGCCGTGGCAAAATCGGCAATGGCACTTTATGCCGTCGGGGTCGTCAAAGAGATACCCGGGGTGAGGACATATGCCTCTGTGGACGGCGGTATGGCGGACAATATCCGCCCCGCCCTTTACGGTGCTAAACTGGAAGCGGTGCTGGCGAACAGGATGAGGGCGCGGGATGCCGGCAAGGTGACGATTTCCGGAAAGTTCTGCGAGATGGGCGACATTTTGATTAGGGATATCGTGATGCCGAAACTGGTTTCAGGGGACATTCTGGCGGTAGCGGGCGCCGGGGCTTACAGCCTGCCGGAATCGATGAATTACAATGCTTTCTATAAACCCGCCGTAATCCTGGTGAAAGACGGCAGGGTGAGAACGATACGAAGGCGGGAAACGCTGGAAGATATCACGAGATGCGACATACTTTAATAAACTCTAAATACTAATATCTAAACTCTAGATACATAGGATTTAAGATTTCGAAATTAGGAATTAACCTTATGTGGGATATTATCGGACAGGAAAGGGCGATATCGCTCCTGCAAAAAAGCCTGAAGAAAGATAATCTGGCGAATGCCTATCTGCTGGCGGGACTGCCGCACATCGGCAAGATGGCGCTGGCAATTAACGTTGCCCAGTCCCTGAACTGCGAATCGGCAGACCCCCCCTGCGGCAAGTGTACGGCCTGTAAAAGGGTTGCCTCCGGCAAGCATGCGGACGTACAGGTGGTAGAGCTTTCCCAATCCTCCGAATCTGGAGAAGGCGAGAGCAAGACGAAAATAAGCGTGGAGCAGGTGGACCAGATACTGCACGCGGTCAACCTGGCGCCTTTCGAGGGGAAATACAGGGTGTTCATCATCGACGGTGTGGAGTATATGTCGATTGCCGCCGTCAACCGTTTGCTTAAAACCATCGAGGAGCCGACGGGCAAAGTCGTCTTCATACTGCTGACGGCAGACGAGAGCCTGGTGCCGCTGACCATAGTGTCGCGCTGCCAGAGGATCGAGCTGATACCCGTGCCGACAGTGGAGATAGAAAAGGCGCTCGTCGAGCGCCGTAAAGTCGAGCCGCAAAGGGCGAAACTGCTGGCGAGGCTTGCCGTCGGTTGTCCAGGATGGGCGATTACGGCAGTCGAAGACGATTCGTTGATGGAGCGTAGGACGGAGTGGCTCGAAGAATGGATTGAAATGACGGGTGCCGACTTCGACCGTCGCTTCGTTTTTGCCGCCAAAATGGTGGAGAAGTACAGCCAGAACCGTGAAAAGGTGCAACAGAGACTGGACCTTTTCCTGAACTGGTGGCGGGACGTTTTGATGGTCAAGGTCGGTTGCGAAGCGGATGTAACGAACATCGACTTCGAGGATAAATTGAAAGAAACAGCCGATGATTACAGCCTGTCGCAAATACGGGATTTTGTCGAGAGGATTCAATCGGCGAAAGAGCAATTGGGGATGAACGCTAATCCGCAACTGGTAATGGAAGTACTGATGCTGAATATCCCGGAAAAGAGTAAAATAGAAAATCCGACCGCATAATCGAGGTGGTTTATGGAAGAACAGAAAACCGATAATACGAATAATACGAACGAAAATAAGGAAAACACCGCGAGTACACCGCCGCCGGCAAGCGCACCACCCGCCAATGTCAAGGTTGTCGGAGTGCGTTTCAAGAGAGCGGGGAGAATCTATTATTTCGACCCG
>JAFGHZ010000117.1 GCA_016929875.1 Dehalococcoidales bacterium | reverse complement strand
TCGATGCCGTCGAGAACACAATATAGCGGCGGTTCATTTTTACTCAGAGAAACAGCCAGCAGTTCATCGAGGGTGATATATTCCTTGCTCGAAGCGAAAGCGATAATTCCCTGGCTAGCACCGGTCGAACTCTGCCGACGGATAATACTTTCGTCAACGAATTCGACAGGGATGCCATTAGCCCTGGCGAGACTGAGAATTTCGGTAACGGCACTGTTTCTCTGGATATTGCGTGCGAGCAGCACTCTATTGGCCATCCGCCCCGCCCTCAACAGTTCCAGAACAGGATTTTTTCCCTCGATAATGTCCGACATCGATTAATTTCCCTTATAACGTTGCATCTGTCCTGCCACCTTGAGATAGTCGGCGATCCGGGACTTCTGTTGCTCGGGATTCCATCCGAGGAGGCGACCCATTTCACCGGCGACGGTCTCGACGGCATCCAATCCCCGACACTGCATCAACCCGATAGAGCCGCGGCGGAGCATAAAGTCGCTGACGGTAAACGTGCTCTCTTCACTTACGGCATACCATATCTGCGCCAGGATATCTTTCGAGTGCGGACAGAGTGGTTGCTTCCCGCGACTATCTTTTCTTACCATCTCCAGAATGCGGGCACAGCGCGAACCGTAAAAATCGGCGAGGTGTGTTACGGTCTCTACCGTCAAACCGCTTTCTTTCGCGTCCTTCTCGATTTGCTCTTTTGTTACCGCCGGTGCTCCAGGTAGAGGTGTTTTTGCCGTCCGACATTCCGCCTTTACGCCGAGTCTTTCACACAAAACGCCAGTAACTTCTTCGGCGATACCGCGATAGCCGGTGATTTTACCGCCCAGAACGGAGATAAACCCTTCGATTCCGTCGGTGCGATGGTCGATGAGCTTATGCGCACGAGAAACTTTGGAGGGGCTGCCGTCTCCCGTGTATGGCAAAGACCGCAAGCCGGCGTAAGCATAGAAAATATCTTCGTCTTTCAAATGCGGGAAGGCATACCGTACTTCCTTCATCAGGTAATCCACGTCTTCTTTCTCGGTGCAGACGGCTTCCAGGTCGTTTTTATAATCGGTATCGGTAGTGCCGATAATCGAGTAACCTTCCCACGGCGTGATGAACCAGAGACGACCATTGCTACGGGCGAAAAGCACCATCGCATTATTGCTGACTCTGGGAGCGACTAGGTGAACGCCTTTCGTTCTCCTGACAAATGTTTTCTGCTGTCCGTATGCCATACCATAGACGGAGTCCATCCAGTGCCCGGCGGCATTGACGGTCATGCGGGCAGAGACTTGATACTCCTTTCCCGACAACGTATCCTGTAATTTGACGCCTTTAATAGTATTGCCTTCTTTCAAAGCTCCGGTGACCTTCGCATGGTTGAGAACAGTAGCGCCGTTCTCCGACGCAGAGATTGCGGTCTCCAAGCAGAGCCGTTCCGGAAAGGGCGTCTGGCAATCATAATAGCGATAAGAGCCTCTCAAACCTTCCAGTTCCAGATGGGGTTCCATCTTCAACGTTTCACTTCGCGAGAAATACTTGCGCCCCGGCACGCTTTTATCGAAAGATAAAATATCATAGAGTAACGTGCCCATCATCATTACGAAGCGGTCCGTCGGTTTAACCAGAGGAATCAAAAATTGAAGCGGATGCACCAGATGAGGAGCGATTCTCAAGAGTATCTCTCGCTCCCTCATATCCTGCCGCACCAGCCCGAAGTCGAGATGCTGTAAATAACGAAATCCGCCGTGAATCAGGCGCGTCGAGCGTGAAGTGGTACCGTAGGCGAAATCCTCTTTCTCCACCAGCAATGTTTTCAAGCCGCGCAGAACAGCATCGCGGGCAATGCCAGTCCCGATAATACCGCCGCCGACGACAATCAAATCGAAGGCTTTTTCAGTAAGCCCGGTAAAATCTCTCTTCATTTATCCATTTTCCTTTCAATGTACTACCCAGTCGCGGGAGCGTTCTACGGCACGCTTCCAATTATTATAAAGCATTTCACGCTGTCCGTCCGACATCTTCGGTTCGTAAGTCCGGGCGGTATGACACAGACGTGAGATTTCATCGGTATTTTTCCATAAGCCCACTGCCAAACCTGCCAGATAACCGGCACCTGTTGCCGTAATATCCGGCACTGCCGACAGATGAAGCGGAATGCCCAAAATATCCGACTGAAACTGCATCAGCAGAGAACTGGCGGTGCCACCGCCATCCGCACGGAGGTTCGTGATCTTGAGTTTAGCTTCCTTCTCCATAATTTCGATAACATCTTTTGTCTGATAGGCGATTGCTTCCAGTGTCGCCCTCGCGATATGCCCTGCCGTCGTGCCGCGTGTTAAGCCGACGATAATGCCGCGCGCGTACATATCCCAGTAAGGAGCTCCCAGTCCCACGAATGCCGGTACGAGATAAACCCCACCGTTATCAGGCACAGATCCTGCCAGAACTTCACTGTCGGCGGATTTGCTGATAATTTTTAACCCGTCTCTCAACCATTGGACCGCAGCGCCGGTGACAAAAATGCTTCCCTCTAATGCATAGGTTATTTTGTTACCGATACCCCAGGCAATCGTGGTGAGCAGTCCGCTCTCTGAATTTACTGCTTTATTGCCGGTATTGAGCAGGATAAATGAGCCGGTACCATAGGTGTTCTTAGCTTTGCTGGACCCGTAACATGCCTGCCCGAATAGTGATGCCTGCTGGTCGCCGGCAATACCACTGATGGGTATTTTAATGTCTCCGAAGATACCGGGGATAGTCTCACCATAAACCCGACTGGAAGGTACGACTTCTGGTAAGACCGACTCCGGAATATCCAGCATCGCGAGCAGTTCTCTGTCCCATTGTAAAGTATGGATATTGAAGAGCATCGTACGCGAGGCATTGCTGTAATCGGTAATGTGAACAGCACCGCCAGTCAGGTTCCAGACCAGCCATGCATCTACTGTACCGAATAGCAGGTCTCCATTCTGAGCTCGTTTTTGTCCGTCGGGGATATTATCCAGAATCCAGCGGAGCTTGGTCGCGGAGAAATAGGCATCGATAACCAGTCCCGTCTTTTCTTTGATGAGCGTCGCGAAGCCTTTACGCTTCAGTTCTTCACAAAGCGGAGCGGTACGGCGGCATTGCCAGACGATAGCGTTACTCACCGGCTTGCCGGTATGACGGTCCCAGACAATCGTGGTCTCACGCTGGTTGGTAATGCCGATGCCTTTGATTTGAGTGAGCGCTATGCCCGATTTCTGAATCGCCTCTTTCGCCGCTTCGATTACTTTCTCAAGAAGCTCTAGCGGATCCTGCTCTACCCAACCGGGCTGGGGATAGAGCGGATGCACTTCTCTATAGGCTTTGGCGACTACCTGCCCTTCCCTATCGATTAAGAGCGATGTAGTGCAGGTCGTGCCTTCATCGATGGCAAGAATATAGCTTTCCTGCGACATAGTGAGAATAGCATAACAAAAAGAGAGAGCACTGCACAAGAAACAGGTTTTTTAATTCGATTGTTTTCCGGTTTTCTGCGCTTGTTTTTCCTCGGCACAGGCTATTTTATTTGCCATTTCCGTAATATGCCTCAGGATTCTTCTCATCCGCAAATAGTGCAGTATGCCTACGACTGCTGTGCCTATAGCTGCGGGAATCATAATCCATCCGATTACTATTACAGTCGTGGAATCGAACAGTTGGATTAGCGCAGCTCCGGCGGCGGCAATTGCGATCGCAGTACGTAGATAAGCCAAAAAAGTACGTTCGTTTGCCAGTACCGTGCGGTCAGCCGCCAGATAGTCTCTGAGTATCAATTCCTCTTCTATGAATTTTATATATGGGTTGTTCTTCGTTTCCATCTATTGTTTACCGCCTTGTTCAAATCTTCAAAAAGTCAAACCAGAACCGTGTTTATCTTGCCGTGTAGCCGCCATCGATTATAATATCGCTGCCGGTCATAAAGCTAGAGGCATCGGACGCCAGGTAAATCACCAATCCCCGCAATTCGGACGCTTCGCCCAGACGTCCCATAGGGGTAAGGGATTCCCATGCCGGGAACATCTGACCGCCCATCAAAGTCATCTCCGTCCTGATATACCCGGGGCTGATTGAATTGACTCTGACTCCATACGGTGCCCATTCGACAGCCAGCGACTTCGTCAGCATAATCACGCCGGCTTTGGAAGCATTATAGTGCGCCTGCTTCTGCGGTACATTGGCAATCGTCCCGGACATAGACGCAATATTGATAATGGTTCCCTTCTTCTGGGGGATCATGATTCTGGAGGCTTCCTGGCAGCAGAAAAAGACACCCTTCAAATTGATATCCACCACGTGGTTCAAATCCTTCTCCGATGTGTCTTCCGCAGACTGGTGGATACAAACCCCGGCATTATTTAGGCAGATATCCAATCTTCCGAACTCTTTTTGCGTACCTTCGAATGCCTTTCGCAAAGAGTCTTTTTTTGTTACATCCGCTTCAAAAGCAAAGGCTTTTCTGCCCATCTCGCGGATTTCTTCCACAACCGCCGCCGCATTTTTCATATCTATTTCGACGATGGATATGTCGCAACCCGCCTCCGCCAGAGCCAGGGCAAGTACCTTGCCGATGCCGCGACCGGCACCTGTCACCAGTGCTTTCCGTCCTGAAATGTCGAACATCTTCTGAGTATTCGTAGTAGCCTCCTTAAAAATTTCCAAATCAAGTTTTAATGGAGCGGGTGAAGGGATTCGAACCCTCGACAACTTGCTTGGGAAGCAAGCACTCTGCCAACTGAGTTACACCCGCAGACCAGTTAAAATTTTAAGGGAAACGGTTGAAAAAGGCAAATCACTTACGTTGATTAAAATCGCAAACGCCACTTCTTTTCGGACTTCGACGATGCGGCGCTGATTTGTCCCCATGTCACCAGGCTGGTGAGCAACTCGTCAAGCTTCATCGTCGCCACACAGATAACACTGTCGGCACCGCCGTAATAGACGAAAAGGTCGTCTCCGACGACTACCGCCCCGCAGGGAAACACCACATTATTCACCTGCCCGTAAAGTTCGTAAGGCGTCTCCGGTTCCAGAATCGGCACTTTTCTTTGCGCGATGACCTTCGCAGGGTCTTTCAGGTCCAGCAAAGCCGCCGCCACATAATAAGTCATCGGCTGGGTCCTTCTGGAGACACAATGGTAAAGCAGAAGCCAGCCATACTTCGTTTCGATAGGTGGGCCGGAAATGCCGAGCTTCTCGGTGTCAGGCAGTTCGTTTTTCGGGCTCATGATGATGTCTCCTCTGAGCCACCGGTTTCCTTCGAATTTCAAATCATCCACGAAATCCAGCCAGATGCTGACACCGAGACGGTGCAGGATAGCATATTTTCCCTTGATTTTCTTCGGAAAAATTGCCGCATCTTTATCCGGCACGTTCGGCGGCGAAATCAAAATGGGTTGCGACCAATTCCAACACCGCATAAGAAAGTCGTCCATTTTAATATGACTCAATGCCACGTGGGGTTCGCTCCGCCCGTTGAAAGCCGTATAGAGCATATAAATCTCATCATCGATAAGGGTCAATCTGGGGTCCTCGCAACCGGAATTACCGCCCGGTACCAGCTTTGCCTCGAAATCCGCCCGGGGGGCATACATCGGCTCGGGAAGCTGTTCTTCGAAATTGAAACCGTCGCCGCTGGATGCAAAGCCGATTACCGATGTATTGTCTCCCGACATCGCGCGGTAAGCAAGCTGTACCCTTCCGTATTCATAAAGGGCTGCCGGATTAAAAACCGCTTTTGCCTGCCAGGCAAGCCCGGGGTTGGGCTTGATGACAGGATTGCCCGAGAAACGCTGCAACCTGACCTGTTTGATTCTCGCTTCCATAATATCGTCCAGCAGGTCGTCCAGCTTAGCCGTCGCCACAGCACAGGTGGTATCGGCAGCGCCGTAATAGAGGTAGAGCACATTATCTTTAACCATCGCACCGGTCGGAAAAACGATATTCGGTACCTTGCCGTATTTTTCGTACTCTTCTCTGGGAACCAGTAATGGCTTGTCGGTACGCGCGATAATTTTCCGGGGGTCGTGTAAATCCAGCAGGACTGCCTCGATACCGAAAACCGCCGGCGGAGCGAAATAGTTCTCAATATACGAATAAAGAAGCAACCAGCCATACTTTGTCTTGATGGGCGGGGCACCGGCTTCAATGTGGTCCTCCGGAGACTTTTCCAGAGGTATGATATGCTCATTCAGCAGCGAGTACCAGCCTTCCCAGTACGTCGGCGACCACATCTGTTCTTCGTGGTCGAAATAGGCAACCGCAATTCTGGTCGGGGGTAAGTCGGTATTGACACTCAAAACGGCGGCATATCTGCCGTCAATCTTTTCCGGAAAAAGCGACATCGCCTTAGAATTAAATGTAGTAACCGGATGTTTTTCGACGACCTTTTTGAAGTCGCGGGTAATAGCAACACCGACCCTGATACAGTCGGCGCAAAACGGGAACTTCGACAGAGATGTGTAGAAAATATAGAATTTGTCGCCAATTTTAGTGACCCGCGGGTCTTCGCACCCGAATTTCTCCCAATCGTATTCGGGTTTGATGAACTGGTGACGCTTTTTAAAATGGAGTCCGTCGCTGCTTAAAGCATACCCGATGGTAGACAGTGGCAATTCATGTCCGGCTATCTTTTGAGCAGGAGAAACGGCCCTGTAGACGAAATGGACTTTGCCTCCATCTCTCACCGGACAACCGTTGAATGCTCCCTCCGCTTCCCATAAATTTTCGGTATTCGGGATAATGACGGGATTTTCTTCGGAACGCCGCATCTCACTCATAGGATTTATGTTCCTCGACTACTTATTCTCGCCGCGAGTGAACCGTATCATCCTGATACCGCACCGGGGACAGATACCCTCGATAGCATGTTTCAAATTCTTCAAAACGACATGACGGGGGTTCTTCATCTCGCGCCTGGCACGGCATTTTACACAGTATCCGTGAACAACAGGCATGCCTTTTTCTACGACAGGTTTAGCAGGTTTAGTCGATACATGTGCAGGTATGCTCACCGAAACTGGTTCCTTATCGTAACTCAACTGTGACATGAATTCGTTCATTTTAGCTGTTGCTACGCACACTACCATATCTGCTCCGCCATAATAGACAAATAGTTGGTTACTCAAGATTACAGCGCCGCATGGATAGATTACCCCGGACTTCAAACCTTCATTCTCATAGCGTGCCAAAGGCTCCAGAATGGGATATGAAGTACGCGCCAGAACTCTTGGGGGATCCTTAATAGCAAGTAGCATCGCACCCATCTTATAACGAAATTCATCCTTATCATCGATAGCATGGTAGATGAACAACCATCCGTCTTTTGTTCTCATCGGTGGTGGCCCAGCAGCAACCTTACGGCTATCCCAGCTAGCGCTTGATTCTCGGATCGGTATCTTGAACTGCCCTTCTAGCCACTTTGATTTGCCATCGAAATCCAAGTCATCGACGAAATCGATCAAAATGTCAGGGAAAATCCGGTGGAAGATGACATATTTACCGTCGATTTTTTCAGGCAAGATGCAAGCATTTTTATCCACAACATCTGGCCTCGAGATGAGGATAGGTCTTTTCCATTTCCAGTTTTTGTTAAGGAAATCATCAATGTGTATTGAACTTAATGCTATTCTGGGGGAACTGTAGCCATCGTAGGCAACATAGGTTAGATAAATCCTGTCATCAATCCTGGTCAGTCTGGGGTCTTCACAACCACCTGCAAAACTTCCTCCCGACGTATAGTTATCATATAACTCAGACTCAGCACGGCGTATCGTATTAACCCCTTCAAACGGCTCCCGAGGCACATACACCGGTTTATCCAATCGTTCGTTAATGTGGAACCCATCGAGGCTGGATGCATACCCGATAACTGAGGTGTCAGTATCCCCAAGTGCTCGGTACAGAATGTGAACCTTACCGCCTTCGTAGATAGCGGCCGGGTTAAAAACTGCTTTCGACTCCCACTGGTGACCGGAATCTGGAACTAGAATAGGGTTTCCTTCAAACCTTTCCAGAACTGGCCGAAGTCTCATATCTTTCCGTGTTTTCTTCTTTGACCCCATAACACACTCCTATGTATATTTCCAGAACTGGATTAGGATTGATTTTTATGAAATTTTTAACATATACACTCAGGTACAATCATAGCATATATATTCTTTCCAGAGTATTGCAGTTATGCCCATAAAATATTATATTGGTAATGTGCCAAAACAAAGATTTTCTTTAGGTATCGACTTAAGCACTCAGAGCATATCCGCGGTGTTGGTAGATATCGACTCTCGCGAGATATTTTTTCAGCATTCACTGGACTACCGGAAGGACGAGCACCTCAAAAAATACGGCACCCAGGGACAGGATTATATCCTGCCACCGAAGAGCGCCGGCGAAGCCAATCAACCACCCAGAATGTTTTTTGCCGCCCTGGAAGCGATGTTTGCCGATATGAAATTTGCTGGTTTGCCGATGAGAGATATCATTGTCTGCAATACCTCCACACAACAGCACAGCCATGCCTATATGGGCCGTCATGCCCGCACTATTTTTGCCCGACTCAATATACCGGGCAATAGCGAAGCAAGACTGACGGCAATTCTAGAGGGGAGTCTCGCCCTGAATTTAATACCGACATGGATGACCAGCGCCGCGGAAGAAGCAAAGGCTATCAGGGACTTTATCGGCGGACGGGAAAAGATGGTTCAAATGTCCGGTTCGGACTCCCCGGCCAGATTTACAGGAGCGGTCATCAGGAAAATTGCCAGGCAGTATCCCGCCGCTTACCAGGAAACCGAACATCTCCATCTGTTGAGCAGTCTGATACCGGCGGTTTTGACCGGCAATTCCAGAACACCGATGGACTTCGGGAATGCCTGCGGTATGTCGATGATGGATTACTCGAGCAAAGACTGGTCGGTAAAACTAATCAAAGCAGTGGCAAACGAGTTACCCGGCGGTGAAAGTGCTTTGAGAAACAAACTTTTGCCGATTGTTTCGCCTTATACCATCGTGGGACGCATCGCCACGTTTTTTATCGAAAAATACGGTTTCAGCCCGGACTGCAGAATCATTGCCGGCTCAGGCGATAACCCGCAGTCGAAAGTCCTGATTACCGATGACCTTCTCAGCCTCGGGACGAGTTTCGTGAATATGGTATCTACCGACGGTAAAAAACTGGATATGAACGGCTACTCAAATGGAATGTATGACGGCACCGGCCGGCCGTTCATCTTCGGCTGTCGAACCAACGGAGCACTGGTATGGGACCAGCTACGCGCCGTTTACGGGATGAAAAAAGACGAATACGAACCGGCGGAGAAAGCTTTAAGCACAACACCGTTAGGAAAAAACATCGTCTTCTGGCAGCCAAGAGACGAGTCATTCCCCGCTTCAGGCCGTTATGAAATGATACGGATGACGCATAATAAACCCTCGCTGGGTAACGACTATTCGGGGCTGGTAGAGAGCACCCTTGCCACCATCTATCTCTACTCGAAACCTTTCGCTAAAGAATCCGCCGGACCGCTGTATATCACTGGCGGCGCATCACGCAGTCCGGAGATAGTACGGAGGATAGCAGCAATATGGAACCGCCCCGTGGTGAGTATGGAGCAGACCGGGGCCGCATCAGGCGCGGCAATGTCCGGTATTTACGCTTTTTTGAGATCGACCGGCAAAGAGGTAAAAATAGAGGAAATAACCAGGAATCTCTTGAGAAACAGTGTGCTCGTCAATCCGCGTCCGGAAGATGTCCGCGCTTATCATGAAGCCGGAGGCTATCTGGGAAAATTCATCCCGATTGAAAATGAAATTACAAAGGCACATCCTCTCGCATCACGGCAATAATAAAACCGAGGCAGGAAAGTGGCACTTAAAAACATCCGACAGCAAGCGATTAAACGCAGCCCTGCGGAATCAGTCAGGCACATGAAATCGTTCAAGCTAAATCTTAAATTCTCGGCGGGTATCTGGTACTTCTCGCCGGCTGATTCCCGGTTCCATGCCAAATACAAGAAAGATTTAAACCTCGGGGCACGTTTCGAAATCGCCGCCAAGCTCAAAGATTACGGACTGAGCGCCCTGGAAGCACACTATCCCGACGAAGTTAACGAGGACAACCTTCACCTCTGGCAAAAATTCGAGAAAGACACCGGCATCAGATTGATTACCGCGGCCCCTTCGATTTTTCGCGACCCGAAATTCGAGTTCGGCTCGACATCGAACCCGAACCCGAAATCACACCGTACCGCCGTCGAACGCATCAAGAAAACACTGGAGCTTAACCGAGCAATGAATACCGACTTCG
This sequence comes from Dehalococcoidales bacterium, assembly GCA_016929875.1. Taxonomy (GTDB): domain Bacteria; phylum Chloroflexota; class Dehalococcoidia; order Dehalococcoidales; family Fen-1064; genus Fen-1064. Next base: position 3,745 of record JAFGHZ010000117.1, on the reverse strand, counting down.
CTATCGTTTGGCCCGGCATCGACGGCTACGAAAACTGTTTCGGTATCGACTTCGCGACGATGCGCGACAGATTTGCGGAAGGTTTCGCCGAAGCTATGGACGCCGTACCCGGGATACGTATCGCTTTCGAACCTAAACCATACGAACCGCGCGGACATATCCTCTACGGCACCACTGCGGAAGGGATGTTGTTGTGCCATAAAGTAGAGGGTTTGCTAAAGAACCAGAAAAACAAGAGAATCATAGCCCGGGGCGACGTACTCTGCTGTCTCAATCCGGAAATCGGGCATGTCCTGATGGGTTACGAAGACCTGCCCTACGCTTACAGCTGGCCGCTTTCCGAAGGCAGATTGGCACACATCCACCTTAACAGTCAGCCGCTCGGGAATTACGACCAGGACCTCAACATCGGGGTCGTCGCTCCCGAACAGTTCGATGCCCTGATGTATGTCCTGAAGATGCACGGATATGATGGCTACTTCGGCATCGATATCAATCCGGAAAGAATGCCTGTCGAGACCGCCATTAAGATAAACATCGACGCGGTGAGAGCCGCCAACGACCGTATCAATGCTTTGGATTATGAATCGATTACCTACGTGGTCGAACACCCAGAGAAAGCCCGCGGCTGGCTCGAGGCATACCTCATCCGTACCCGCGCGATAAACTCCGGGAAACTACCGCCCCTGCCGCCACTGAAGAAATAGTAAACCGGTTTACAAATAAGAGAGCATGTCTCTTTATTTGTCTCTCATACTGTAAATACAGCCGCAATAATGCTGTCGATAAATTCCGAACCGCTTCGCGAATTCATTGGCGTAGAGGAAGCCGTTCTGTTTCTTAAAATCTCTGGCCAAAAATTTGTCTCCCCCGATTCCCCGCCCGATACGATTGATTACCTCCGCCGATTTCTGGGGGCCGATTGTCAGGGTAGTGGCAAAAGCGTCGAAGCCGTTCTCCAGCATATAGAGAAAGGTTTTCTCCAGCCTCATACGAAAGCAGACTTCACATCTTTTACCGCCTTCCGGTTCTTCCGCGAGGTCGGCAGTTTTTTCCAGCCATTCTCCTGGGTCGTAAAGCGCTTCTTCAAAAGGGCATTTCATTAAATCGGTAACGGTTTTGACAGCATCCAGCCTTCGTCGATACTCTTCCGCAGGATAAATATTAGGATTGAAAAAATAGCCCGTTACCTGGTGCCCCTCGTTGGTTAATCTTTCGATTGCCCCTGCCCCACAGACCCCGCAGCAGATATGCAAAAGTACTTTCATCCTACTACCACGGCCGTAACATACTGATAATATCGGTGAAATCCGTAAAAGAAGTACAGGTTACATTGTGTTGACGGCAATTCCGGAGAAGACTCTCGGTAGCAAAGATATGATGGCTGAGCCTGGCAGCCGACAGGTCGGATGTCCCATTCCCGATATACACTACGTTATAACCTTCATCAAGATACGATTTCGCATATTTGTCTTTGAATTCCCTATCCACCACGTTGCCGTCAGGCCCGACATACCGTACTTTAAGACCCTGCGGCAGAAACCGTGTCTCCGCCGCGTGAAACTCGATATCTCTCAGACCGTTATCTTTAAAAATCTGTTCTATATAGAAGTCCAGACCGTTGCTGACAATCACCAGCCTGAAGTTTTTTCCTTTGCAAAAATCCGCAAAGTCCCTGAAGCCTTTACGCAAAACGGCCCTGTTTTTTATGTACTCCAGCATCGTCTTCTTACCAGTTTTGACCATGGCAAAGGCCTGTTCGTTGAACTGCCCTACTGTGATTTTTCCCTCTGCATATTGCCTGTTTACGGCACGCCAGTCTCCATTAGCGAAAGCATCGAGCAACATAAAACTGATGTCTTCCACAGTTACCGTGCCGTCGAAATCGCACTGCACTAAAACTTTTTTCAAATCAATTATTCTCCTAAGGAATATTTTACAGGATTAACATCGCATCGCCAAAACTATAAAACCGGTACTTCTCGGCGATAGCCGTCCGATACGATTTATCGATAAGTTCTTTGCCCGCGAAAGCAGAAACAAGCATCAGTAATGTAGACTTCGGCAGGTGAAAATTGGTTATCATTACATCCGCAATTTTGAAATGGTAGCCCGGGAGGATAAATAAATCCACCCAACCTTCGTAGGGCTTTAAGATAGAGTCCCCGCTGTTCTGGGCAGCGGCTTCAATCAACCTGACACTGGTCGTACCCACACAAATCACCCGCCTGCCTTCTCTTTTAGCCTGGCAGATTTCTGCGGCGACCTCATTATTAACGACACCGTATTCGCGGTGGATACGGTGTTCACGAGGGTCTTCTTCTTGGACAGGACGAAAAGTATCCAGTCCCACGTGAAGAGTCACGAATAAGCACCTCACTCCCCTCTCCTGAATTTTTGCGAGTAACTCCGGCGTGAAATGTAATCCGGCGGTAGGTGCCGCCACACTGCCCTCCTCTTCGGCGTAAACTGTCTGGTACCGCTCGGGGTTTTTCAACGACTCGTGGATATAAGGCGGCAAGGCAACTACGCCATAATTATGTAAAGTCGATTCATCCGAGAATTTAATGATGCGGATGCCGTTCTCGCCCGATTCAATCACCTCAGCCGTAACGGTCGTTTTGTCCCGTGTATTCACCAATTCAAGGACAGTACCGGGTTTCACGCGCCTTCCGGGTTTCACCAGTGTCTCCCAGATATTCGGACTGATCCTTCGCAGCAAAAGGATTTCAGCCGCACCGCCGGTGCCTGATTTCATCCCCGAAAGACGGGCCGGAATAACGCGACTGTCGTTGAAAACCATCACGTCGCCGGGTTTTAGAAAATCCAAAAGCTCACGAAAACGATGATGCTCTATTGCGCCGGTTTTACGGTCGACGAGCAGCAGACGAGACGTATCTCTGGGCTCGATAGGTTTCTGGGCAATCAATTCCTGAGGGAGCTGATAATTGAAATCACTGGTACGCATCAGATTTATTATAAGGCTCTGAAGCATTGGATGACAAAGAGTAGGATTTTAATTCACAATTTTGAAATGCGACTCAATAAAATCTTTGAAAAATGGATAATACATAGCACCCCAGGCAGGAGTGCCATGATAGTAGTAGAGTTCATTATTAACAGCATTATAGATTATTGGCATTTCAAAAGCGGCGAAATGACACTGGGGTTTTTGCTGAACCCATTTTCGCGCACCATCATCAACAAAATTCGAAGCTAACATCGCAAAAGATACTAACCCGGATTGTAATCCCCGCGGGGGGCCAGTCTTGTGTTTAAGGAAATACTTAAAAGCCATTTTGGAGAATAGTTGAATGGTATCTTTTGAGATAGTCTTCGAGGTTCCTATTGCAACACTAATTGTTAACTGGGTAGCCAACCATGACCACTCAAATTTTTTCTTAATTCCAATAGTAGCATCAATTCCATTAAATTGCTCTTTACTCAATTCGAATCCATCTCGTATCAATTTCCCACGTATAAAATCACAATAATTGGGTTGATTATCCACAGATTATCTCCATCAATAATGCAAATTTAAGGCCTACTGGAAAAAATTCTTGATGACGTCGAATTCTTTCGGGAGCAGTCCCATAATGAAAGGGAATTTATCTAGGAAGAAGCTTGCCAGCGCCGAGCCGGTAATCAGAGTCGAATCGGTAAATTTCGCGACGATCGCCAGTATAGCACTGACTGATAATGCTCCCAATATCAGACCTAAAATGCCCCCGCCGAGTCTATCTAC
>JAFGHZ010000116.1 GCA_016929875.1 Dehalococcoidales bacterium | reverse complement strand
GTAGAAGTAATACGTTCCTGCAGTTCACCCATTTCGGTGGCCAGGGTAGGTTGATAACCTACAGCCGACGGCATACGTCCCAGAAGTGCGGAGACTTCCATGCCCGCCAGGGTATAACGGTAAATATTGTCAATGAACAGGAGTACGTCCTGTCCTTCTACATCTCTGAAGAATTCCGCCATCGTCAAACCTGTCAACCCGATACGGAAACGGACAGCCGGTGGTTCGTTCATTTGCCCGAAGACCATTACGGTTTTATCGATGACGCCGGAGGCTTTCATTTCATTCCAGAGGTCGTTACCTTCACGGGAACGCTCACCAACACCGGCAAAAACGGAGAAACCGCCGTGTTCGGTCGCAATGTTACGGATAAGTTCCTGGATAACGACAGTTTTGCCAACACCGGCACCGCCGTAAGCACCGACTTTACCGCCTTTAGAGACCGGCGCAACAAGGTCGATAACTTTCAATCCGGTTTCGAGAAGCTGCGGCGTTGTTTCCTGCTCATCGAATTTGGGAGCAGAGCGATGGATCGGCCATTTATCATCTGCCTTGACGGCACCTGCATTATCAATTGCGTTACCGGAGACATCAAAAAGCCTGCCCAGACAACCTCTCCCGACGGGTACAGTAATAGGCACACCGGTATCTACTACTTCCATACCACGCGCCAGTCCTTCTGTCGGCGACAGTGAAAGGCACCTTACCCAGTTATTACCGATATGGTCCTGTACCTCAAGTATTAACTTACCATCCGGAGTCTGGATCTCTACAGCATTGAACAGTTTCGGCAATTCGCCCTGCGGAAACTCAACATCAATTACCGTACCGATGATTTGAACAATTTTACCTTTTGCCATAAGAACCTCCGTCTTCCCTCAAACCTGAATATGCTCTACCCAGACCCCTTTTAATTTCTCGCCTGCGCGGCAGCGCCGCTACTGATATCGAGAAGCTCCGTTGTGATAGCTTCCTGCCGGGCCTTATTGTACATGAGCGTCAAATCTTGAACCAATTCCGCCGCATTATCCGTAGCGCTACGCATCGCGACCATTCTGGCAGATTGCTCACTGGCAATTGACTCAAGGATAGCATGGTATATTTCCATCTCGACAAACCTTGGTAAGAGTGCACCGAGCACGTCTTCAGCCCCCGGTTCGTAATCAAAATCAGAACTCTCCGTCTGCGTAGATGCCGAGGGTTCGATGGGGAGCAACCTTTCCATTACCGGCATTTGCACCATCGTGGAGACAAATTTCGTATAGGCAACATATACTTCATCGACGTATTCGTTAGTATAATCATCGATAATGATTCGTGATATAGGGAGCGTATCCAGCAGGCTGGGACGGTCTCCCAATTGAATAAACTCAGCCCGCATCTCGCGACCGTAGCGCCGCATAAAGTCGGTACCTTTACGGCCAACCCCGACAATAGTCGCCGTGATTTTATGTTCCAGAACAAAACCAACTGTCTTTCGATTAAGATTGGCAATCAGACCCCCGCACAGCCCTCTGTCCGGGGAAATATGGACGATGGCAATTTTCTTTACTTCGCGTTTTCTCAGTAACGGGTGTAATTCCCCCGATTGACCTATCGCAGCCAGGTCAGCGATTACCTGCCTGATTTTCTGGTCGTAAGGGCGTCCTGCAATACCTGCTTCCTGAGCACGACGCATCTTGGAGGTGGCAATCATCTCCATGGCACGCGTGATTTTAGCAGTGCTCTGAACACCCCGTATTCTTCGGCGGATTAAACGAATATTTGCCATTCTTTGCCATCAGAACGGGAGCCTTTAAATAAAGCTCCGCGTTAACTACTTGAAATTATTCTTGAATTCTTTTATCGCGCCTTTAAGCGATTCTTCAGTCGCCGGACTGATGTCTTTTTCCCGGGCTATGGCGTTACCCACTTCCGGATGTCCGGCTTCCATAAATTTGTGGAATTCAGCTTCAAATTCACGTGTTTTTGCCAGGGGTATATCGTCCAGGAAACCGTTGATAGCAGCGAAAAGAATCATAACCTGCTTTTCCATTTTCATCGGAACATACAGGGGTTGTTTCAATATCTCGGTAATACGTTGGCCACGATCAAGTTGGGCACGGGTAGCTTTGTCCAATTCGGCAGTACCGAATTGAGCGAATGCTTCCAATGCACGGAACTGAGCCAGTTCCAGTTTCAATCTACCGGCAACCTTTTTCATTGCCTTCGTCTGCGCCGAACTGCCGACACGGGACACCGACGCTCCTACATTCAGCGCCGGACGGATACCTGAATTAAACAGGTCTGTTTCCATAAACATCTGACCATCGGTAATGGAGATAACATTGGTCGGGATGTAAGCGGAAAGGTCGCCCGCCTGCGTCTCGATGACCGGTAAGGCAGTCAACGAGCCCCCACCGGCTTCATCATTTAACCTCGCGGCCCTTTCCAGAAGACGACTATGCAGATAGAAAACATCGCCCGGATAAGCTTCTCTGCCCGGCGGGCGTCGCAGGAGCAAGGAAATCTGTCGATACGCCCAGGCATGCTTGGAAAGGTCGTCATAGACGACTAAAGCATCCTTACCGTGTTCCATAAACTCTTCACCCATGGCACAACCGGCATAAGGCGCCAGATATTGCAGAGCGGCAGAATCCGAGGCATTTGCCGCTACCACGATGGTATGAGCCATCGCCCCCTGTGCCTCGAGAGTAGCCACAACCCGGGCAACTTTAGAAGTCTTCTGCCCGATAGCAACATAAATGCAGGTCAGGTCTCCGCCCCTTTGATTGATGATGGTATCGAGTGCAATAGAGGTTTTACCTGTGGAACGGTCGCCGATGATTAACTCTCGCTGTCCTCTCCCCAGGGGAATCAGGCTATCGATTGCTTTAATACCTGTTTGCACCGGAGTATTAACCGACTTACGCTTGGTAACATCAGGGGCGATTCTCTCTAGAGAAAGGGTCTTATCAGTCTTTATCGGGCCCTTGCCATCCAGCGGACGCCCCAGTGGGTCGACGACACGTCCTATCAGAGCTTCGCCGACAGGCACTTCAGCAATTCTGCCGGTGCAGCGTACTTCGTCGCCTTCTTCAATAGAAGCATAATCACCGAGGATAATAGCCGCCACGCTATCTTCTTCGAGGTTCATCGCGATACCGATAATATCATTGGGGAACTGTAATAGCTCGTTGTATTTGACCGACGCCAGGCCGTTGATTCTAGCAATGCCGTCACCGATTTCAGCAACTACACCGACATCGTACATTGCCAGAGACGTACCGAATTTATCAATCTCTCGCTTGATAGCCGAAGCGATATCCTGTCCTCTTGTCGCCATTTACACTGTACCTCCCCTTATGCCTGAGAAACTACTTAGCAACCCCACCCAGATCTTTTCTAAGAGCCGCCAATTTAGTACGAATGCTCCCGTCAATCAACTTGTCTCCGACACGAATAACGATACCGCCGATGATACCGGGGTCGACCCTTGGTTTCAACACTACCGGCTTACCGATTATTTCCGTGATGCGCTGTGCCACTTTTAACTGGTAATCGTCATCGAGCGGGATCGCAGTGGTAACTTCCGCGATTTCCGTACCTTCGATGCCGCGGTAGTTATCTACCAAACGCTGGTACTCATCGGAAATATCTTCCATGAAGGCCAGCTTACCTTTCGCCCCTAACACGAGTACAAGTTTCAATGCCAGCGGATTAACTTCGCCCAGCCGTTGAGATAGAACTCTGGTCTTCTCACCGACCGCAATTTTGTTATCAGTCACCATAGAGAACAAAGCACGGTCGTCTAACAGAGAGGCCGTTTTTCTGAGGTCCGATTGCCACCGGTTTATCTCTTTGTTTTCCAGCGCCATTCTGAAGATTGCCTGTGCATAGCGTCTGGCAT
>JAFGHZ010000015.1 GCA_016929875.1 Dehalococcoidales bacterium | reverse complement strand
GCCCTTCCTCTTCTGGAGCTTCTACCTAATCTCATCGGATTTAGTAATCCCCAAACAGGAAACAACCAAAACCGAACAGAGCCCACAAAAATATCAGTTTACTCGTCCCGTTTGATTCTGTTATTATAGACTTCAGGGTTGCGGGATGCAGATAAAACTTACTTTTCTCGGCGCGGCACGTAATGTCACCGGTTCACGTTTTCTGGTGGAAGTCGACGACACCAGGTTTCTGGTCGATTGCGGCTTATATCAGGAAAGGGAATTGAAGTACAGGGACTGGGGGCCTTTTCACGTTTCTCCGCAAACTATCGATGCGGTGCTTCTGACACATGCACATCTCGACCATTGCGGATATTTACCGAAGCTGGTCAGGGGAGGATTCGAAGGGCCCATTTATTGTACTTCCGCTACGGCTGATATCACTGAAATCATGTTAATGGATTCGGCTAACATACAACAGCAGGACGCCGAGAACAAGAAAAAACGTCACGAGAGAGAAAATAAAAAAGCTCCTTACCCGGAAATACCTCTGTACACAACCGAGGATGTCGAAGCTTGTCTGACGCATCTTTCTCCTGTCCCGTATCAGCATACCATCCAGCTTAATAAAGACATAGATTTTACTTTTTATGATGCCGGACATGTCCTCGGCGCCTCGATGATAGAGGTAAAAATCAGACGGAACGGCGAACAAAGAATCCTCCTTTTCTCCGGTGATATCGGCAGACCGGATAAACCTATCATAAACGACCCCACAGTTTTCGAGGAAGCCGATTACGTTTTGACAGAGTCCACTTATGGCAACAGGTCTCTGGAGTCGCCGGGCGATATGCTTCAGAAATTCGTGGACGTCGTCAATGCTACCGTTCAAGCGGGCGGCAATATCGTTATTCCCAGTTTCGCGCTGGAAAGGACGCAGGAAATCCTCTATTATCTGAATAAGGCACTTTATTTGAAATTAATAAAACCGATTGACGTTTATCTCGACAGCCCGATGGCGGTGGATATCAGCAAGGTTTTTGAACGTCACATAGCCTTTTTCGATGCCGATATGCAACAGCTCATCAGACAAAATAAGTCGCCTTTCAGTTTTGCGGGTTTGAGACTGGTGAATTCGGTCGAGCAATCGAAAGGACTCAATTATCTGAAAAAGCCTTCCATTATTATCGCCGGCTCGGGAATGTGTACCGGCGGTAGAATCAAATACCATCTCATTTCGAATATATCGAGAGGGGACAGTACTGTCCTGTTCGTCGGTTACCAGGCGGTCGGCACGCTGGGCAGGCTGATTGTCGATGGAGTTCCCGAAGTGAGAATTCTCGGGAAAAACTATCATGTAAAGGCCAATATCGTCCAGTTGAACGGGTTTTCATCGCATGCCGATAAAGACCAGTTGTTCGTGTGGCTGTCCAGCCTGAAAAAACCGCCGCGGCATACCTTTGTCGTACACGGCGAGGAAGAATCGGCTAACCATCTGGCTGATACCGTAAGAGAAAGATTGGGCTGGCAGATATCGGTGCCGTATTATCTGGAAGAGTTTACCATCGATTAATAATAGGAAGGCATTACTGGTTGAGCAGTGCCCTCTTGCCCCCAACTTCCTGTTTGATATACCACTTCTGGACGGCTTCTATCACGGCGGTCGGTGTGTCGCAGACCCTGAGTAAATCGAAATCCTCACCGGAGATATAGCCCCTGATGAGAACATCGCTTCTCAGCCAATCGAGAAACCCTTTCCAGAATTTGCCGTCGTAGAGAATTACGGGGAACGGCTTGATTTTATGGGTCTGCATTAATGTCAGCACTTCGGTCAATTCATCGAGAGTCCCCAGTCCGCCGGGCATAATGACGAACGCCGTGGCGTATTTTACCAGCATTACCTTGCGGACGAAGAAGTGTTTGAAAGTAACGACCTTTGTGGCGTAGACATTGCACGCCTGTTCTTCCGGCAATTCGATGTTAAGACCGACTGATTTTACACCGGCTTCTGCGGCGCCCCTGTTGGCGGCTTCCATAATGCCGGGACCGCCGCCAGTAATAATTGAAAAGCCCAGTTCACCCAGCCGTCGGGCGATTTCAGCCGTCTGGTTATAAAGCTCATCATCGGGAGTAATTCTGGCTGAGCCGTAGATGGTCACGGCGGGTTCTATACCCGCGAGCTTATCGAATCCCTCTACCATTTCCCCGATAATGCGGAACATCCGCCAAGATTCTTCTTTTACAAGATCATTGATTTCATATCCGTTCACCATAATTTCCCTCCCTGTCGGGTAAAGTAGATATTACCACATTTACCTGGATATTGACACCCCTTTCGTATCAATGTTGATGCTCCGTCCGTACCGACATTGATACCCCGTACCGGCGGCGGTTTTGATGTCGGATTGTTTATATCGAAGAAGAATATAAAACTCCTGTGCCTTTGGAGGAAAATCTGTTAAAATAGGCTGTAAAAATTCTATCGAGCAAAGGGGGTGAGCCCAGTGAATCCAAACGGTCCGTATCCCGGAAGACAGTTGTTTGTCGGACTGGCACTCAACGGGAGCCCTGCGGTGGCTTATCTGGTAACCGGCCGTAGTCCGGCCAGCCGTCAAAGGAAGGCAACGCCTCTCGGTAGCGGCATTGTTATCGGCCCCGTCGGTAATCAATCGTACGACCCGCTGCGGCATTACACAGGGGTGAAGTACGACAATAGCAACGGCATTATCGTCGTCAGCAACGGCATCCAGACGGAAGCCATTTTCGAGACTTACAGGCTCCTTTGTAATACGAGTTCTTCACCCTCGAAAGATTTTATGGAGAAGATACTGGACGGCGCGCAAGCCGAGCCGGACAGTCTTCATACACCGAGAATTGCCGGGGTGATGGCTAAAACAGCCGACGGAGTCCCCGTATTTTTTGCGGGCATCAAGCGACACGGTGTGCCTGCTGAGGGTTTTGCCATCGAGCCGGAGGCGGGGACATTGTTCGGTGTCTCGACTTATAAAGGCAGCCTGGAAAATCCCGAACCGTTCGACCCATCTGCCGGGCCGGCGAAGATAGAATTCAAAGGTAAGTCGGCTATCGAACTTGCCGAGCATCTGTTCGAAATCTCGAAGGCGGATTATAACGGCGACGACATTCGCGTGTGTGCTGTAGGCGGTATCTGTTCCGATGACGGGCATACCTGGCAGGTGGCGACGAGAAACAGATAAAAAGCTGTTTGCCTGCGTTCAGTACAGGAATGTCAGCAGAATGTTGTTAAAGATGGCGGCGATCGCCAGTACGGTATAAGGCAGGAGTATAAAAACAAAGGCAGCGCGCCCGAAGCCCCGGAAACCAAACCTCGAGTAGAGGAACTTGCTGATAACTGCCAGCAACATTAAGCCCCCTACGGCGACGATATCTATCCAGAACAATCTGGAAAACCCGCCCAGGTCGAGGGCCCATCTGGCAAGCATTCCGCCTTCTGACAATTGGTTGCCGCCGTTAGCCACCAGAAAGGCATAGGTGCTCATATAGTCCAGTACGGCCAATATGGCAGCCAGTATTAGAAGCCGCGATTCCGCCCAGGGCCAGAGCGATTTCGATGCGCTCTCGACGTGCCGTTCCAGAGACCGGTCTATCTCGATGCTTCTTCTGCGGGCGTTTTTAGCCAGCTCGAGTAGTCTGTGCACAGGATTTTCTTCCCATTTGTTTCGGATAATTTACTGTCGATAAGTCGGTACCAAAAATAGTATAACATACGCCGAAATCGGCAAGTTGCACGTGCTATAATGGGGGCGATGGTGATTGTCGAGTCGAAGAGACAATCTAAAAACCTCCCGACTGCCCGCCCATCCGTCCTCATTCTGGGAGTGGGGGACGCCCTTCTCAGTGATTGGGGCGCGGGGGTGCACGTCATCAGGGCGCTGTCCGGAATAAAACTGCCCGACAATGTGGAGTTGCTGGACAGCAGTACTGCTTCGATATTGTTACCGGATACTCTCAACGGCCGTGAGAAAATCGTCATCATCGGTGCGATTAAAGGGAACGGACAACCGGGGACCATTTACCGTTTCACCCACGCCGATATCAGGGAATGGAAGGAAATCATTGCCGCTCTCCATCAGATCGGGACTACGGACTCCCTGACGCTGTCTCAATTTCTGGCGGACGCCCCGCAAAACGTCGTTATTTTCGGCATCGAGCCTGAAGAGATAGATTGGGGGATGAACCTTTCCACGGAAATAGCGGCTGTCGTCCCGAAGGTCATCGAGTTGATACTGAAAGAGCTGGGGATGCCTGCGCCGCAAGATGAGTAGAATTGATTAGAGAATCAATCAAACTATTTTTGCTTCTGATTTTCGCTATCAGTTTGTAAAATGGCTTTCACTTTGCTGATCCAGCCACTTTCTAAAGATCTCGGACACAGTAAAGAAATCGCAGCTTCTTTCCTGGCATCTTGAAAACGACCAGCTTCATAATATTGTGAAGCTAGAAATGCGTGATGTCCGGCTTCTACCGGCTCCAAGACTATCAGACGTTCCAGCCACGAAATTGTTTCTTCCAAGGTGACAACATTATCCGGATACATGGAAAGATTAGCAGCTTTATTCAGAACCCAAGCATCATATGGACAAAGTTCTATAGCTTTTCGGCATGCGTTAGCAGCCTTTTCGTAATCGTTAGTCCCAAATTCATAATAATCGGCTAAGACCGCGTATAAGTGTCCATTATTTGGAGACAATGCAATTGCTCTTTTTATAGAAGAAATCGCTTCGAGGTATCTATCCCAATTTCCTTCAAGAGTTGCCAATCTGAATTGGCAAGTTGCGATTGCCGCTAGCAAATAAGAAGTTTCCCCAACTTCTTCTGATACTTTGTTGTAAATCTTTATTGCTGATACAAAGTTATTCCTAGTATCTTGCCTGCTAAATTTTTCATCTCTCAAATCGTTTGCGTGTAGAAGAAGCTCAACAGTTGTTTTTTTAAAAATTGTTTCCATATATTCGTATCTCCCGGTCTACTAATCTATGAACTATCTTTGCTGTCTAAGGTGCTAATCAAGGATTTTGAAGGTCTGGAGAATGTGTTCAAAGTCGGCTTTATCTGCCTCCGCTGTCGAAGAATCAGAGGACATCTGTATCATCCAAGAAAATCCATTAGCATCAAAGTCTACTTCTCGAATTACTTCGATGCGTGGTCCGGATACTCCGGCAATAGCCGGAATTATATTCCTGTTTTGATAATCAATTCGGTATGCGTGGACACCATCGATTGTTAACTCGTATTTATCCAGAAGCTTGTAATCAGCCCATGATGCCGCATTTCTTTCCGCCCTTTCAATTGCGCTTTTTGCGTCCGGTGTGAGGTCATCAGGTTTTCCTACAATTATTTTTATTCGCGTATAGTCATTGGTCTGTTTTATCTTTGGGCTTATTAGATATAAATACATGATGTCTTTTGTTGCATTACCTGTATCGTTACCAGGGTGAACTACTTCAACTTTATAATAATTTCTGTACTCAAGAGAAAAATGGATTGTCCCCTCATTCATTTCGTATGTATTATAAGAATTCATATCTTTGCACCCCAAAAACGTAAAGCAAAAAATTAATATGACCACGGAAAAGAATGAAAATATAATAAGTTTCTTCACTGAACTAAGTCCTTCGTGTAAATTTGACTCTAATGTACCACTGAACTTGACTAACGTCAATAGGCAAGATGCGGCTGTCATAAACATTAACCATTGCGAGTCCGCCGTAGGCGGGCGTGGCAATCTCACACAAGCTGATACTTGGCCAGAGATTGCTTCGCTTCGCTCGCAATGGAAGGGAGGGTGATATCACCTCTACGAACATTCGGCACGAGTGTTTGACCTTCATACTCATAGGGGATTATAATTAAGAGGCTGAGAGAAAGCCGAGGAAGAAGTGTTGAATCTACACGAAAAATGCGGCGTTTTTGGTATTTATTGTCCTGGTGAGGATGTAGCTCGGCTTACCTTTTTTGCACTCTTCGCGTTACAGCACCGCGGACAGGAAAGCGCCGGCATAGCTACTGCCGACGGCAAGAGAATCCAACTTTACGGCGATATGGGGCTGGTCTCGCAGGTTTTCGATGAAGGCGCACTGAGCCATCTGACGGGGCACATCGCCATCGGCCATAATCGCTATTCCACAACAGGTTCCAGCCGCAGTATCAATATCCAGCCGATAGTGCTGGGGAGCGGCGACGATACATTGGCGATTGCCCACAACGGCAATATCGTCAATGCCTCACATTTGTATAAAGAACTCTGCGACCGAGGCTTTACCTTCCATACCTCTTCGGACACCGAAGTAATCGGGGCCCTCATTCTTTCCGCTCCCGCCGGCGATTGGGTCGGACGTATTAAATATGCGATGCGCCGTCTTCAGGGGGCGTATTCGCTGACATTGCTCACGAAGGATGCTTTATATGCGATACGCGACCCATGGGGGGTGCGTCCCTTATGCTTCGGCTCGCTGAACGGCGGTTGGGTAGCTGCCTCGGAAAGCTGTGCCCTCGACCACATCGGCGCTACTCTCATCAGGGAAGTCGAGCCGGGAGAGATTATTCGTATCGACCAGAACGGGACGGAAAGCTTTCGTGAGCCGATTCGACGGCGTGCGTTGTGCATTTTTGAATTCATCTATTTTGCCCGTCCGGACAGTATTATCAACGGACAATTGATTTATCCGACGCGACAGGCGATGGGTGCCAGACTGGCGATCGAACATCCGGTGGATGTGGATGTGGTGATGGGGGTGCCCGACTCGGCGACTGCCGCCGGGCTCGGTTATGCCCAGCAGTCAGGGAAGCCTTTTTCCGAGGGGCTGCTCAAGAACCGTTATGTGGGGCGCACTTTCATTGCCCCCGACCAGCGCATCAGGGACCTCGGCGTCAAGTTAAAGTTCAATCCTCTGCCTCAATTGCTCAAAGGACAACGGATGGTTGTCGTCGATGACAGCATTGTCCGCGGAACGACTACTCCCAAGGTCGTCAATTTACTGAGACGGGCAGGGGTAAAAGAGGTCCATATGCGGATTTGTGCCCCGCCGATACGTTACCCCTGTTTCTTCGGCGTCGATATGGCTACCAGACGGGAGCTGATTGCGGCCCATAAATCCGTCGAGGAAATCAGGAAGTTTATCGGAGCCGATTCCCTGGGGTATATGAGCCTCGATGGACTGATGCAGTCGGTGAAGTTGCCCCGGGATACTTTCTGTACCGCCTGCTTCACGGGCGATTATCCGGTGCCGGTGCAGCTTGAGATGGACAAGTTGGCATTGGAAAATGCCTTTACCGAACGCTCCTAGGTTTTCTGTAGTTCCTGCCATCGGGAGCGTGTTATTTCCATTAGCAGAAATTTGTAGCCGTTATGTTCCAGATATCCGCACGGTATCAATCCGCATTTCTGGAAGCACTTCCGGGCACGCGCATTCGTGTCGAGGGTTTTGAGATGGATGCGGTTGAACTCGAAGTTCTGAAATATGTAGTCGATTAATGTCTTAATGGTGTCGGTGCCGTATCCTTTATCCCAGTAATCTTTTTCTCCAATCATAATACCGATTTCCGTCTCGGCTTTGTCATCGTTGATGTTGTAGTAAACGCAGTTTCCGATGTGCCTGCCGTCCGGTGTTTCCACGGCAAAGGCAACGCGGTCGGAGTCAGGATAGCCGAGCAGGGCGGAATATTCCCTGAGGAACTCTGCGAAGGAGAACCTGAAAGAGGGCATGGCATCCAGCGCCGATAGTTCAGCATCCGTCTGCCACTTATAGTCGTTTTCGGCATCGGAGAGTTTTTTGGGGCGAATTCTGACTTTGGTTCCTTCAATCATTGCAATTTCCCGTTACGATTGAAAAAGGCTCATATCGTCCTGCGATGCTATCGCAGCGAGGGCTTGAGCTATTGCTTCCCGGATCGCCTCGTCGGTGTCGTTCGCGTGCTCGTGCAGGTATTTTTTTGCCTCGTTTCCGCCGATTTTACCCAGTGCCTCTACGGCTGCCAGACGGACGTCGGTATCGGGGTCTCCAACCAGTGGAATCAGGTGAGCTACGATTTCTTCCGTGCCCATTTCACCGCAGGCTGAGACCGCCTCGTAGCGTATCTCGGCATCATGATTATCGAGTTCTTTCAATAGAATCGGCATCCAGCGCGGATTGCAGTTTCTGCCCATTGCATAGATGGCGCCGACCATCATCCTGTCGTCCCGGCTTGCGTAGGCATTTTTAATGGTCTTGTTTACTTCTTCGGCACTTAATGTTGCGATGGCTTCCAGGGCGCGACGCCGCACTTCGATAGTTCTATTTGTGTCGTTGATAGCGGCAAGTAATGCTTCTCCTATCGAATCCCCATAGCGCGGCGATATCGAGCCCAGCTCCGCCATCAACGCGAATCTGCCCAGTGCCATTGCGGCAGACGCCTGTACTTTCTCGGAGATTTCGGTATTCAACAGTCTGATGAATTGCGGAACCAGAGACGGGTCTTCGTTTTCCCAGAGCCCCTCGATTGCCATTGCCTTTACCTCGTCGTCCGGGTCGTTGATACAGCTTTTGAAGATGAGGTCGAAGTTGAGTTCCACGTTGTCCATGGCTAGTTCGACCAATCGGGTAATTATTTCCTGTCGGCGTTTCGAGTCTATCGTTTTCCATGCTGTGTTGAAGTATTTCAAATCGCCGGGTGTCATCTGCGATAAATCCGCCAGGTGCGAGTTCACGATCGGTCTATCCAGCCCTGTAATTTCTTCGATGATTTTGTCGATTAACAATTAAGCACTCCGCATCTCAGTTCTGTTCGCCGATATTACCTTCGTCTTCGCCTTCCTCTTCTTCTCCGTTGCCCTGTTCCCAGATAGGCTGTGTGAAGTGTTCGATATATTCGCCCATAGCGATGGCAGTCGCCTGCTTTATCTGCTCTAGAGTTTCCTTGGCGTTCCCTTCCAGTTCACTATAGTCGATTTCGATGCTTAACAGGCGGGCAAAAACCCTGAGGATTGTCAGTGCCGCTATCGGGTTCTCCATTCGCGAGGTCTGTGCCGGCACTTCTGCCATTAAGCAGACGCCATCGAAATCCCTTTCCTTTGCCAGACCGAGCAGCAGTCCGTTAAGACCGGCAATCTGGATATTGCCTTTTTGCAGGAGTTCGTGCTTTTTCAGTTCTTCCACCAGATGTTTGTTTGTCCCGACCGCCCAGACCTTCGGCTGTTCCGTGAAGTGAATATTGGTCATTGCGGCGGCACAGGTGTAAACCCGTTCTACTCCGAAGGCGTCTGCCAGGTCGAGGACGCAGCCCGCGAAGTCATAAATCTTAGAATCCGGCTGGTCGTCGCCGATGAAAAGAATCAGGTCGTTTTGCCCTTTTTTGTTTTTCCAGTAGTAGAACCGACTCTGCGGAAATTGTGGGGCTTCGACGATATATTCCCTGGCAAGAACACCGATGGGGTCGAAAAAATAACCGGCATCGATTTCCGCCAGGTCCTTGAAATCTAATTTGTTGAGTAGATAGTTGGCAATCACTATCGATACATTGCCGACGCCGGGCCATGCCGCCAGCATTACCGGTGAATTGAGTTTCGGCTTGGCAATGAGTTTAACCAGCTTTTTCATAGTGATTCCTCTACAGACTAATTCTAATACACTTTGTCTCTCGGGGGAAGACTCGTTTTATCGACTGGCTACCGAGACATTCGTGCAGAGAATGGAAGGCGTGTTGAGCGAGCCGCCGACCCATTTGACATCGTTGCCGATTGCCGAGATGTCCTTTAATAATTGGTAGATGTTTCCCGATACCATGGTGTCTTTGACCCTGCCGACGATTTCGCCTTTTTCTATCTTGAAACCCAGCAGGACGTTACCGCTGAAATCGCCGCCGAGCATATTGCCCTGTCCTGCGCCGAGAAGCTGCTCGACAATCAACCCTTCGTCTATGCCCCTGACCATATCGTCGAAACCGACGGACCCAGGGGTTATGACAAGAGCGTGAATTGATGGTGTCGGCAGGCCTCCCTGTCGATGTCCGTTGCCGGTGCTTTTTGTTTTTGCTCTGGCGGCAGTCTGCAGATCGTACAGGAAATTATCGACCGTGCCGTTGGTGATAAGAGGAGTGAGATGGCAGGGTACAGCTTCATCATCACAGGGCTGGCTCGCCGGACAATACGGTATCGTCGGGTCGTCGCGCAGGTTCAGCTTGTTATCGAAGACCTGCTTCCCCAGTTTGTCGCCGATGGAGGACGCACCTTCGAGAACGGTCTTGCCGTTGAATGCCGAAATCATCGGTATGATTAGCGAGCTGGCGATACCGTCAGGTGTGAAAATGACCGGCATCGGTTTTGTCGCTGCGGACGCCTGTCTTTTTGCCATTTCTAGCTGACGGATAACGGTCTTCGCGATTTTATCTGCTTCTAATAGCGGATGGCAGGAAGTATCGGAGTCTCCGACGAAAAGCATATCTGTCCCCCGGATTAACGACCCCTCGACGCTTATTCCGAAGGCACTCTGTCGGTAGCTTGCCTGTCCGCCTCTGGAATTGATGATACTGCAGGTATAGGTAGCTTTGGTAACACCGCCTTCGCAGGTTACTTCCGGGGAATGGCCCGTAATTCTGGCGATGATTTCCGTACCGACTCGATTCATCTGTTCGATGGTGACTTTTTCCACGGCGCTGTCGAAAATCTCGACTTCAGGGTATTTTTGCAGAGACGGAAATTGGAATTCCGCCCGGCTCCCGAACTCGGCGGTTGCGACGGCGTTAGCGACCAGTTCCTCTCTATTCTCGATGTTCGTAGAGGTAGCGCAACCGATTTTGCCGTTTTTGATGATACGCAAAGCGACCGTTTTGCTCTGCTTGTTCTGGATATGCTTCAGCCGGTTGGACTCGAACTGGACCGGCGTCGCTTCGCTCGAAGTCACGAAAACCTCGGCTTCTTCTGCCTGCTTCCTGGCGAGGGCGAGTAGCTTTTCCAATTACTTACCTCCCACCAGACATTGTCTGATTCTGATGTGCGGACTGCCGTTGCTGACGGGCAGGGGGAATTGTCCGCCTTTTCCGCACCCGCCGCCTTCATTCATATCGAGGTCGTTGCCGATGGCGTCGATGTTCATCAGGGTATTGAAGACATTACCGCTGAGCATCACCGGTCTGACCATCTCGGCGATTTTGCCGTCGCGAATCATATAAGTTTCTCCGGCGGAGAAGGTAAACATTTCCATGCTGGTCTGTCCGCCGTACCAGTTTTTAGCGTATACCCCTTCTCTAATGTCGGCAATCATGTCCTGGAAAGAGCAGTCGCCGGGTTCGATATAGGTATTGGTCATACGCACGAT
>JAFGHZ010000014.1 GCA_016929875.1 Dehalococcoidales bacterium | reverse complement strand
GGTACCTTGGCGGTACATTCGATATGATCATGCAACGGTTTGTGGATGCTTGGATGTGCTTTCCAGCGCTGTTCATCGTCCTGACAGTAATGTCTCTCCTGGGGCCTGGTATGGTGCAGGTCATTCTCGTTCTGGGGATTTCAGGCGGGATTGTCGGGTCGAGAATAATAAGAAGCGCTGTCATTTCTGTTAAGGAAAACCTCTATGTGAAGGCTTCTGTCGCTATCGGCTGTTCCTCCACGAGAATACTTTTCCGACATATCTTACCCAGTGTTTCGGCTACGATGATTATTCTCTTCACCGTGTCTATGGGAGGCATGATTTTAGCTGAGGCTACCGTAAGCTTCCTCGGATATGGTATTCCTCCGCCGGCTCCCAGCTGGGGAGGCATGCTCAATGTCGGTAGCCAGCAGTATATGCTCCAGGCACCATGGATGAGTGTATGGCCGGGCGTGGCCCTGGGTATAGCGGTCTATGGCATAAACATGCTGGGGGATGCGCTGAGAGATCTTCTCGACCCCCGGTTGAGAGGCGGCTTGAGTCGGTACGGAAGGGGGAAGATAAAGCGGGCAAAAGAAAAAACACAGGCATGACCCGCTTGAGATAGATGATTTTCTGAGTCATAATAATTAATAAAGGAGGTAAGATGACAAAGAATCACACTTTACATGTACTTGGCGCTCTGACGGTTGCTGCAGTATTACTTCTCACGTCGTGTACAACTCCCACAACCACGACGACCACCACCACCAAAACCACAACCGCCGTTGCGACCACAACCGCCACGGCCACCACAACCGCCGCGGCCACAACGACCGTTACCACCACATCAGGCGAGGAAGAGCCCCAATATGGAGGGACACTGTACGTTTACTATGCTACCGGGTTGCAAGGGTTTGACCCGATCGGACCTAGTAATTCCATAGTTGGATTCGGCTACGATGGCCTGGTTTACGGAGACTGGTACACCCCCCGGAGCGAGTATAAATTCGGCTCCTGGATGTACCATCCCCTGGAGATAATGGGCGGTGATTTGGCCGAAAGTTGGGAGTGGACCGACCCGCAGACTTTAATATTCCAGATCAGACAGGGCGTCCATTTCATGAACAAACCGCCGACCAATGGACGGGAACTCGTTGCGGATGACATCAAATGGTACTATGACCGTTACCTGTCATTCCCCACAACGGGTAAGGGCGACAAGACCAATGTCGCGTCGATAGAATGCACGAGCAAATATACGGTAGTCTTCCACTTGAAGGAGCCACGCACCGAGGATTTCCTGTTTGAGTTTCAATGGGACTACACCGGCGGAGGCATATGTCCGCGTGAACCGATCGAGTTATACGGAGACAACGCTTTTAAGGATTGGAAGAACTGGTGCGGTACCGGTCCGTTCATGTTGACCGACTTCGTTGAGGGCAGTTCGGCATTGTTCACCAGAAATCCTAACTATTTTGCCTTCGATCGTTACCATCCGGAGAACAGACTACCGTATGTTGACGCGATCAGGACCCTGCATATCACTGACACAAATACCCTGCTCGCGGCAATGCGGACGGGCAAGCTCGACGAGTTGTTCAACATTAACAGAGACGCCGCCCAACAGGTACTGTCGGCGAACTCGGATGTCCAGTTTGCCAGAATCCTGGCCAGCCCCGGGCTCTGGGCTTTACAGTGCGTTGGTACTCCTTTCGCCGATGTGAGGGTTCGCCAGGCAGTGAACATGGCGATCAACAAACCGGCGATTATCGAAGATTTCCTTCAGGGTGAAGGCGTCCTGCCCCATGACTGCTGGCCGCTACCGCCCGGGGTTCTTCCGGACGCGATGTACACGCCAGGCGACGAAATGCCGCAAATAGTCAAGGACATGGATACTTACGACCCGGACCAAGCACAGGCATTGCTCACAGCCGCTGGTTATCCCACCGGCTTCGACATGGAGGTCTTGTGTCCTCAGGTTGATGTGGACTACGTGAGCGTAGTTGCCGAAGACCTGAAGCTAGTCGGCATCAATCTGACAACCAAAGTCACGGATGCGGTTGTCCTTTCCAGCTTAAGATATACGCATAAATTCGCCTCTAGCGCAACCTACTCTCCGCTTAAGTTGACGTGGACATTGTATTCGGTCCCCAACATACTCACGCTATGGTACGCGCCGGGCTCGATACTCAACTACGGCCAGTGGACAGACGCTGATTGGTGGGCGAGAGTCCAAGCGGCCATACCTACCCTGGACCGTGCCTCGCGCTACGCGCAGTACAAACAACTGTTCGTAGATATTCTGGAAGCAGCACCCGACATATTCCTTCCTGCGGTTTATTTCTATGATTTGTGGCAGCCGTGGGTCAAGGGGTATCAAGGTGAAGACGGCGTATCCGCTATACACAATGTAATGTACAGGTGGTGGTGGATCGACCTGAGCTTACAACCTAAGCATTAGTGAAGAGGACGGCTCAAGGAAAATAGACAAGGCCAAGAAGATAGCGGGCAATCCCTATCAACGCTTGGCACGGCAATAGACACTCGGCAGCCACGTTGCAGATTGCAGCGTGGCTGCCCTTGTTAAAAGGCGCAAATCGCGGCTTCGAATCTCGTCTTCCACTCCATTTTTCAAGCTTCGCCATTCCTGTGTTATAATTCCGCTATGAAGGTTTCTGAAATCGGGGAATTCGGTCTGATCGCACGCCTTTCCCGAATGGCCGACAAATCCGGAGACAAATCTCAGGGAGCATGGCGTCAACTCATTGCGGGCATTGGCGACGATGCCACCGCCTACCTCAACGACGGCTCGATACAGCTGGCTACCGTCGATTCGCTGGTACAGGACATCCATTTTTCGCTGAAATACACCCCGTGGAAAGAGCTCGGTTGGAAATCGCTGGCGGTCAACCTTAGCGACATCGCGGCAATGGGTGGTTTGCCCCGCTATGCGCTGGTCTCTCTGGGTCTGCCGGGCAATATCGAAGTCGAGGACGTCATTACACTTTACCGCGGTATGATTGAACTGGCAACAAAATTCGGAGTGGCAATTGTCGGAGGAGATACCATTGCTTCGCCCGTCATCTTCATCAGCATCACCGTGCTTGGTAGTGCCGGTAATGAAAAACGGCGGATTTTGAGACGTTCGGCAGCAAAACCCGGCGATGAAATAGCCGTAACCGGATATCTCGGGGCTTCCGCTGCCGGACTGGAAATGCTGAAAAAACAACGCCATTTCAGCACCGGAGACACGGCACAACTCAAAAAGGCCCACCTCAAGCCTTACCCGCGCATTATCGAAGGACAGCTGTTAGTAAAGAACGGCGTCAAATGCGGTATGGACATCAGCGACGGCTTAATCGGTGACCTGTCACATATCTGCGAGGAAAGCCGCGTCGGTGCGCGAATCGATACCAATCTCGTCCCGACATCACCCGTAGTCAAGAGATGCTTCGGAAAACAGTCATTGGAACTGGCACTGACCGGAGGCGAGGACTACGAGCTGCTCTTTACCGCCGATAAAAAAGTAATGGACAAGGTCAAAAAAGAAATCAAATGTCCGGTGACCGTCATCGGAGAAATCACAACCGCTAAATCAAATGAAATAAAACTAATCGATAACCGTGGGAAACAGGTCGAAATCAAGAACACCGGTTGGGACCACTTTTCTAAAGGATTGTCATTCCCGCGAAGGCGGGAATCCAGTTGATAAAATACGCCTCTGAATTCCGATACCGTATCGGAGTACGGTACATGTTTTCATCGGAATGGCAAAGTAAAGGGATAAATTACACTCTCACCCAGACCTCTCCCCTCAAGGGAGAGGAGAATAGTAAAGTAATATGAACTCTTTGAAATTAGTAACACACAGTCCGGAACAAACACAGAAGCTCGGCTCGAGCATCGGTAAACTTGCCGAGCCGGGAGACATTCTGCTCCTTGGCGGCAAGCTGGGTGCCGGTAAAACCTGTCTCACGCAGGGCATTGCCTGGGGGCTTGATATCGAGGAATACACGCTCAGCCCGTCCTTCGTCATTATGAGAGAAATGCACGGGCGACTGCCCCTTTATCATATGGACTTCTACCGTCTGGACAAAATAGAGGAAATAAGAGACCTTGGGCTGGATGATTACCTGTACGGCAAGGGCATCTGTGTTATAGAATGGGCGAACAAGGGACTGGATGCTCTCCCCGAAGACCACCTTCTTGTGAAAATCGATTACGTTTCCGAAAACGAACGGAATTTTGCCATCGAACCGAAGGGCGAGCGTTACTTCAGAATGTTATCACAACTGAAAAAATCGATTATCTGTCCATAGAGAGGCTGAATAATGATATTAGCAATCGATACTGCCACCGATGTCGCAAGCCTGGCGCTGATACGAGAAGAAATCGTACTGGCGGAGTTTACCTGGCGCACGGAGCAGAACCACACGACAGAAGTTCTCCCGAGCCTGGCAAAACTCTTCGAACTGACCAAATCCGGTCCGCAATCCCTCACGGCGGTCATCGTGGGAAAGGGCCCGGGTAGTTTCAACGGCTTGAGAGTCGGTATCAGCATCGCCAAGGGGCTTGCCTTCAGCCTGGGAATTCCGATTATCGGCATCAACAGCCTGGAGAGTGCCGCTTACCAGTATGCAGAAACAGGACTGCCCGTCTGTCCCGTTTTCAATGCCGGCAGAAATGAAGTTGCGACAGCAACCTATCGTAAAATGCGCGGCAAATGGCGGCAACTCGTCGCCGAACACATCACCACTGTGGAGAAACTCTGCTCGGAGACGAAGATAAAAACCCTGTTTTGCGGCGAGCATACCCCCGCAATCGGAGAAAAGATAACAGCTTTACTTAAAGGCAAAGCGGTGATAGCCTCAACAACAACCGACCTGAAGCGAAGCGGCTTTCTGGCAGAACTGGGTATGCAGAGGCTGGCAGCGGGAGATTCCGATAATCCTGCCACGTTACAACCGATCTATCTCCGCCGACCGCCGATTACAGAGAAAAAACGGCCGTAAAAATATGGTTCTGCTCGGTGTTGGTTGTTTCTTATTTGGGAATTACTAAATTCGATGGGATTAGGTAGAAGCTCCAGAAGAAGGAGGGCAAATGCCCTCCTTCTCGTGATTACTCCCCGCCCTGTCAGGGCGGGGATAAAGGGGCTTGCCCTTGAGCAAAGTCGAATGGGGTGGGTCGCTTGTCCTGAGCGCAGTCGAAAGGGTTGGCAATATGATTCTATGGCACTATGATAAATTTCAACCGAATGTAAGTAGTACCAAAAATATAGTCCCCTTGACAAGTGTAGTATTGTAGTATTATACTTCTTTACTACAATGACTAACAGAAAACCGGACAAATACCAGAGCATTCTGAACGCCGCGGTCGCATTATTCCTTCGCACGCACGACGTCAAGAAGGTCAGCCTGGAGACTATCGCCCATGAGGCTGGCGTCTCCCCTACCACTATTTACAACAATTTCGGCACCCGCGAAAACTTGCTCCACGAAGTCACCAAAGTACTGGTGAGAGAGACCCTGGAGCGTAGCCGTAAACTGGTCCGGTCCGATATCCCATTTCCTCAAAAAATTACCGGCATTATCAGTAGTAAACTCGACCTCGCATCAAAGGCAAACTCCGAAATTGTCGATAAGCTGATAAATCAGGACAAGGGTATCGCATTGTTTATCGACGAGCTATATAAAAACGAGATACGGCCCTTGTGGTTGGAAATGCTTGACGACGGTAAAAAGCAAGGCTATATCGACACTTCGCTGGACAATGAGGCGCTGGTTACCTACATAGATGCAATGAGGGCCGGTTTCAACGCCAAACCCGAGATATTGCAGGACTTCGCTAATAAGATAGGACTTATTGAACAACTTACCCGTATCATGTTCTACGGTTTTTTGAAAAAAGAAATCAACCTTTTTGGGAAGGAGGAAAGTTAATTCATGCTCGAAAAATCCATTATCGTCGAGAACCTGACTTATCGCTACGGAAATTTCGTGGCAGTGGACCGCATTAATTTCGATGTAACCGCCGGTGAAATACTGGGGTTCCTCGGCCCGAACGGTGCGGGTAAAACGACCACCGTCAAAATGCTGACCGGGCAACTTCATCCGCAGGAAGGACGTGCCGTCTTACTGGGGCACGATGTCGTAAAAGAAACGGCAAAAGTAAGGGCACAAATAGGAGTTTGCTTCGAGCAGACCAATCTGTACGAACAGATGAGCGCCATCGGCAACCTCAACCTCTTCGCCGAACTGTTCAACGTCGACGGTTTCGATGGCTATGCGCTGCTGCAACGAGTTGGACTGGCAGGACGGGAAAAAGACAAAGTCAGTAATTATTCCAAGGGTATGAAACAGCGCTTGATGGTAGCACGCTCGCTGGTAAACCGGCCGCAAATCATTTTTCTGGACGAGCCTACGGCAGGACTCGACCCGGTATCTTCCGAAGCCATCGGCAACATCATCCTCGAAGAACGCGACCGCGGCGCTACCATATTTCTGACAACCCACGATATGTGGGAAGCAGACAAGCTCTGCGACCGCGTCGCCTTCATGAATCAGGGGAAAATCGCCGCCCTCGATACGCCGCGTAATCTAAAACAGCAATACGGCAAACGTTCGTTAATTGCCGAAGTAGCTACTACAGGCGGCAAACTGGAAAAACGGGAAATCAGTATGGACTCTGCCGACACCGCCCATGCCATCGGAGAACTTTTCGAACGGGAGAAGGTAAGCACCATCCATAGCGAAGAAGCAACGCTGGAGGATATCTTCATCAAAGTTACCGGACGGAGACTTAGCGAATGAACAGCCGCACCATTAAAGCCCTACTTAAAAAAGACCTCGCCCTCTTTATGAGCAACCGTTTCTACATGATAGTTACGGCTGTCGGCATCGTATTTTATATCGGTATCTATTTCCTGATGCCCGCCGGAGTCGACGAAAGCTTCAGTTTCGCAATGTATATGCCGGAAGCAGTACCTGCTTTCGGGCAATTGGCCGGACAGGACGGAATGGAAATCGAATACTTCTCCGACGAAGAGTCACTCAAACAGGCGGTACTCGATAAGGACTATCAGGTAGCCATCTCTCTCCCTGCCGATATCGTGGAAACGTGGAGTACAGGCGGTAAGCCGGATATCACCATCTACTATGCTTCAATAGCACCAGAAGAAGTGAAAGACATCGTAGTTACACTCGTTAAAGAGCTCTCATTCGCTCAGACGGGGCAGTCCCTCAACTTTAATACAACCCAGGAAATACTGGGGCCGGATATGCTGGGCGACCAGATATCGATGAGAGACCGTATGAGGCCCCTACTGGCAGCATTTATCATCCTGTTCGAAATATTGACCATGGCAAGCTTAATCAGCGTAGAAATCGACCAGGGAACTGCCAGAGCACTTCTCATAACCCCAATGGGCATATCCGATCTCTTCTTCGCCAAGGGCATACTGGGAATAGGGCTTGCTTTTACTCAAGCCATACTCTTCATGCTAGTGGTAGGCGGGTTTAGCAACCAGCCGCTCATC
>JAFGHZ010000115.1 GCA_016929875.1 Dehalococcoidales bacterium | reverse complement strand
GGGGTCTTTTCATTGTGAAACGGGCATAAAGCCTTGAAGTTACGGCCGGCTTTAGTCAGTTTGACGTATTGCCCGATAACTTCGACAACATCCAGTTTTTGTTTGACTTCGTCTATCGTACTCATAGGAACAGACAGCACAAGCTGTAATTTTATCCGTGAAGAGTAAAGGGTTTAATTGACTATACTATTATCGCTTGCTTTTGCGGGTAAGTAAAGATAGTTCCCTGGCTATTTTTTGAGCGTACTGGTCGGTCATACCGGCAATATAGTCAACTACTCCCTGCCACTTTTTTTTATTTTGCAAGCGGTACTCCGGCGGTAGTTTTTCATAGTGTTTGGTGAAGTAGTTGTAGAGCAGTCTGATTAGCTGTCGTGCCTTCTCCGATTCCTCAAGCGCCGATTGCACATTATACACCCTGTCGAAAAGAAAATCACGAAGGACATTGGTCGCCCTCAAAATCCTCGGGCTCATGCTGATACCGGTTTTAATGCTTTCTTTACCCCTGTTTGCCTGGCTGACCTTCCATGAATGCTCGATTGTATCGCAGACCATAGTGTTGATTCTGGCGGATGACGAATTTCCCAGAACTCTGATGGCAGATTCCGGTAAGTCGCGCTCTTTGATTATCCCTGCCCTGATAGCGTCATCGATGTCGTGATTTATGTAAGCGATGGTGTCGGCAAGTTTAACGATTTCGCCTTCGAGGGTGCCTACTTTGCCCCACTTGTTACCCAATACACGGGCACGCGATTTGGAGTGGTTCACGATACCGTCTCTGACTTCCCAGGTAAGATTGAGCCCCTTTCCGTCTTTCTCCAGCGAGTCGACGATTCTCAAAGACTGTTCGCTGTGTCTGAATCCGTGCGGAGACAGCTCGTTTAAAACATCCTCTCCCACGTGCCCGAAAGGAGTATGCCCGAGGTCGTGTCCCAGGCTGATAGCTTCCGTAAGGTCCTCATTCAGGTTTAGCGCCCGGGCAATCGTACGTGCGATTTGTGAGACCTCAAGCGTATGGGTCAGTCTGGTGCGATAGTGGTCGCCGAGGGGCGCGATAAAAACCTGGGTCTTATGCTTGAGACGGCGGAAAGATTTCGAGTGGATGATGCGGTCGCGGTCTCTCTGGAAGGAGGTGCGTACCGAATCCGAAGCTTCCGGTTTGAGCCTCCCACGGGAGAGGCGGCTCTTCTGGGCGTACGGCGATAGTTGCTCTTCCCGTTTTTCAATCATCCGGCGAACGTTCAGTCGATGGCTCATAGCTTTCTCAAGGGTTCTTATTTCGGTGTGGGGTGGTTTATTATACCATTAAATTCGGGCACTCAACATTGATTGTTCTTGTTGACAGTGTCTTTGCAGTAGGGGTAAAATTTAATCGTCGCGGTGGTTGAGGAGGCTCGTAAAAAAATGATAGAGATGGTTGTTGACAGCATTCGCGTCAGCCTGATGAATTATCAGCGCGTTGTAATTCTGAAAGAGAAAGAGACGAACCGGTATCTTCCGATCTGGATTGGTGCCGCCGAAGCGGATGCCATTGCCGTAAAACTCCAGGGTGTTTCTGTTTCGAGGCCGTTGACCCATGATTTGATTCAGTCAATGGTCGATGCGCTGGGGGCCAAAGTAAACTCCATTATTGTTAGTGACCTCAAGAACGACGTCTTTTTTGCTAAAATCATGCTTAACGTAGACGGCGGGCAAGCCGAAGTCGATGCCCGTCCCAGCGATGCAATTGCCCTGGCGGTGCGGGTGCAAGTGCCTATTTACGCCGAAGAAGATGTTCTCGACAGGGCGGGTATTTGGCTGGATAAAGAAAGCGGTAAGATGGTTCCTGATGAGGGCGATAAGATGAAATTTGAGGAAGGCAAAAAGCCCAGCGAAGAAGAAATGAAAAAAATGTCTGCCTTTTATGATTTTATCAATACTCTGGATATGGATGATTTCGATAAGCGTAAATCATAGATAACTTCGGGGATATTCGTAATAATCGAACGAAGATACAAGACAGGATTTCTTTATAGAAGCCGTAATTCATCCGGTAGATGTAACAGCTAGAGGCATCTGGGCATTAAAGGAGTATAAAAGGCGTACCGGGTATCAGTAAATTATCCTAGAAATTGCAGTTGACCCGAAGCCCTCGAACTTGGTACGCTCAAAGAAAGCATGCGTTATCCATGGCTAC
Organism: Dehalococcoidales bacterium; assembly: GCA_016929875.1. GTDB lineage: Bacteria > Chloroflexota > Dehalococcoidia > Dehalococcoidales > Fen-1064 > Fen-1064. Next base: position 2,123 of record JAFGHZ010000115.1, on the reverse strand, counting down.
CGGCGTTGGGGTTAACAGGTATCGGATTTTATATCGCCGGAGTGATAATTCTGGGCGTGATAGGCGGTCACTGGCTGGACGGTAAATTTAACAGTGCGCCCTTATGGTTGATTATAGGGACAATTCTAGGTTTGACAGGCGCTGTTTTAGGCGTTTATAGCATGATAAAACCTTTTATGCAGAACGATAAGAAAGATAAGGGTAGCAAATAGTGGCAGAACAAAAATCGGTACCCCAGAAGAAGAAAAAGGGCTGTCTTGGTTGTTCCTTACCACTCACTATCGTAATAATTGTTGTCGTTGTCGCTCTCACTGTAATTGGTTTTCTCAGCGGCGCTATCGGGCAAAAACTTTTTGGTGTTCAGTTTCCCAGCTGGCTTAATGTCGGTGTTCCGGTCGTCGAGCTTCCGGCTGAAGCCGTCTTCCATATCGGGAGCGGTGAACCCGTTATGGTATGGGGTGCCCAGGTCTATCCGATTCCGATTACCAATACCATGATTACTACTTGGATTACCATTCTTGTTCTGCTTATCATATCGCTTATCGTAACGCGTAAACCTAGACTAATCCCGAGCAGAATTCAGAGTTTGATGGAGTTTGCCCTCGAATGGATATATAACCTGTGCAAAGACGTTGCCGGTGAAAAGAACGGGCGGAGATTCTTCCCGGTCGTATGTACCATCTTCCTTTTTGTCCTGGTAAATGCCTGGATGAATCTTATCCCCGGCTACGGCTCGCTGATGGTGTATGAGCATGGTATCGAGTTCCCGCTTCTACGTGGAGCAAATACTGACTTTAATACCCCATTGGCATTATCCATAGTATCTTTTGTTTTCGTGACGTACTATGGACTGAAAAACGGGAAGTTCGGCTTTGTTAAACAATTCTTCAACGTAGGACGCTTTGGCAGGGGCTTTGCCGATTTAGTTAAAGGTAAAGTAAAACCGGGCTGCAGCGGAATGTTTTTCGGTGCTATCAATATCTTTGTAAGCTTTCTTGAATTGATAAGTTACTTTATCCGACTTCTCAGTTTTACATTCCGTTTATTCGGGAACATGACCGGCGGTGAAATACTCGTATTGATGTTCCTGTACCTGTTCAGCTGGGCCATTTCAGGCTCGATTATCTACGGATTTGAACTGTTAATCGGAGCGGTACAGGCATTAATCTTCGCCGGTCTGACACTGGTGTTCGCGACGATGGCATCGTCCGTTCATGAGGAAGAGCATTAAGTAAAAATATTCAGCTTTAACCTGAAGGAGGGTGGAGAATGGATCCAGAAACTATGAAATTGCTTGCAGCCGGCCTTGCGATCGGCCTGGGCGCAATCGGCCCGGGTATCGGCGTCGGTCTGGTAGGTATGGGTGCATTGAATGCGCTCGGTCGTAACCCCGAAGCCAGAGGTCCTATCATGACCAACATGATTCTGGCAATCGCCATGGCGGAAGCTGTCGCCATTTACGCGTTGCTCATCGCAATTCTGTTAATATTCGTTACGTAGTATTACCGGTCGGGAGGGATGAAATATGGAAGGGCTTGGTTTCAATATAGCCGTATTGATCGCGCAAATCGTTGGTTTTCTCATCCTGCTGGTGATACTAACTAAGTTTGCCTATAAACCGATTATCAAGATGTTTGATGAACGGGCGGGTAAAATTAAGGAAAGCGTAGAAGAAGTACAGAAGGTGCGGGAACAAGCGGCACAGGCTGAAGAAGAATTCAAGAAGAAGATCGAAGTTGCCAGTAAAGAAGGGCAGGAAGTAATCTCCAGGGCGATGCGCACCGGCGAAGAAACACGGCAGAAAGCCTTACAAGAGGCTAAACAGGAAGCGCAGGGAATACTTGAAAAAGCGCGGGGTGAAATTCAGAGGGAGCGCGATGACGCTATCGGCGAGCTGAGGCAGGAGTTTGCCGACCTGACGGTCGTCGCGGCAGAGAAGGTTATTGAAAAGTCCCTGGATAAGGAAGCGCACCGCAAGATTATCGATAAGGTTCTGGATGAAAGTTCGACCCTGAAAAAGAAATAAACAGGTTTGAGAAGACAAAATGACCAGTAACATATATGCCAGACGCTATGCACAGGCAATCTTCAGAATGGCGCTGGAAAACAAAGAGATAAACCGG
>JAFGHZ010000013.1 GCA_016929875.1 Dehalococcoidales bacterium | reverse complement strand
GCCGGGCAGGAATACGGTCTGGACTTCGTCCACAACGTCGATTTGCAGGGCAAAATCATCGGCAACTACCCCTTCGCCAGTAAATTCATCAAATCAGCCGACCCGCTGGTGCTAAAAGACCTGAAAGAACGCGGGCTGCTATTGAAGAGCGGCACGATTCGTCATACCTATCCGTTCTGCTGGCGATGCAACGCTCCACTGGTCTATTACGCCAAGCAAAGCTGGTATATCAAAACCACCGCTGTGAAAGAAGCACTCATCGAAGGCAATAAAAAAATCAACTGGTACCCGGAGCACATCAAATTCGGGCGCTTCGGCGACTGGCTGGAGAATAATGTGGACTGGGCATTCTCCCGCGAGCGTTATTGGGGCACACCCCTGCCCGTCTGGAAATGCGAAAAATGCGGTGCTTTCGAATGCGTGGGCGGTATTACCGAACTGGAAGCCAAACCCGGCTTCACGGGGCTGAAAGAGCCGCTGGATTTGCACCGCCCCTTTGTCGATTACGCCACCTTTACCTGCTCGAAATGCAACGGACAGATGAAGCGTGTGCCGGAAGTAATCGACTGCTGGTTCGATTCGGGTTCGATGCCATTTGCTCAGGTACATTATCCAGTCGAGAACAAGGATGAATTCGATAAAGTCTTGAAACAAGCCGATTATATCTGTGAAGGAGTCGACCAGACACGCGGCTGGTTTTACAGTCTGCATGCGATCTCGACCCTGCTCTTCAATCAGCCGTGTTATAAAAACTGCATCTGTCTCGAGCTCGTTCTCGATGCCAAAGGCGAGAAGATGAGCAAAAGCAAAGGCAATGTCGTGAAACCGATGGATGTCGTCAAACTGCACGGAGCAGATGCCCTCCGCTGGTATTTCTATACCTCGGTATCACCGGGCAATGTATATCGTTTCGACACCAAAATGGTACAGGATGTTACACGGCAATTCCTGCTGACGCTCTGGAACGTCTATTCCTTCTTTGTAATGTATGCTAACATCGATAAATTCACCCCCGACCCGAAGAAAACGGCTGCGGAAGTGCCGGAGCTCGACCGCTGGATTCTCTCCGAGTTGAATCAGCTGATTCTGGATGTCGATTCGGCACTGGAAAACTACAATCCGACAGGCGCCGGACGGAAGATAGAAGAATTCGTGGATATGCTGTCCAACTGGTACGTTCGGCGGAGTCGTCGCCGTTTCTGGAAGAGCGAGAACGATACCGACAAGTTATCGGCTTACAATACGCTCTACGAGTGTCTGGTAACCGTTGCTAAATTAATGGCGCCGTTCACGCCATTCATCGCCGAAGAAATTTACCAGAATCTGGTGCGATCGAACGATAAAAATGAGCCTCTCAGCGTTCACCTGACTGACTTCCCGACAGCAGATAAAAGCAAGGTAGATGAGAACCTCTCAGTAGATATCCGTCAAGCGATGAAGATATCCAGCTTGCAGAGGGCAAACCGCGCCAAAGCTGGCATCAAAGTACGCCAGCCTATAGGTTACGCTTATGTCATCGATAGCCCGGAGATGAGAGGCACTTTGACGAACGAGACTATCAAGCAATCGGTGCTGGAAGAGATAAATGCAAAGGACGTAAAGCTGGCTACCAAAGAGGAGCTAGCAGAGATGGCGCGAAAACCTGAGGAATATATTGTCGACGATTTATCAAACCCATCAACAGCTCTATCCAGAATCATTACCCCCGAACTGGAGGCAGAAGGACTGGCAAGAGAAATTGTGCACAAGCTCCAGACGATGCGTAAGTCCGCCGGCTTCGAGATTGCCGATCACATCATCACATATTATCAAAGCGACGCAGATATCAAGCGAGTGATGACCGATTTCGCCAGTTATCTGAAACAGGAAACACTCTCCCGCGAACTTATTGACGGCAAACCGGAAGAAGGTGTTTATACGGAGGCTTTCAAGCTCTCAGGGCACTCGATTGTTCTCGGGGTGAAAAAACTGAGTTAAAAGGCCCGTCCATTGCGAATCCGCCCAAGCAGATGTGGCAATCTCTGCTGACAATGGCCTTTGCACAAGTGAGATTGCTTCGCCCTGATTACGTATTAGACTAAACAGGGTTGGGAGGTAAACCTCATCAGGGCTCGCAATGGATGAGGAACAATTTTTCTTTTATCACGACTGCGGATTGGGCGTCTCTATCAGTGTCGCTTTAGTAGTATATTGACTGGAACCGCGCCAGTAAACTATTTCTACTTCCTGCCCGATTTCCGCCTGCTGAATCGCTTTGGTCAACTGGGCAGAGGTAATGATGTCCTGGCCGTTAAACTTAACAATGATATCTTTCACCTGCAAACCAGCTTCCTCGGCAGGGCTGCCGGAACCGACGCCCGTAATCAGCGCACCCTGACTGACGTGCAGTTGATACCAGAAAGCATAAGAGTCATTCATTGTTTCGGTAGAGATTCCCAGGTACGGCCGGACGATATAGCCCTGCGCAATCAATGTCTGCACAATCGGTACGGCTTCGTTGATACTGATAGCATAGCCGACCCCCTCCACCCCCGCTATTACCTTTTTAGCATTAGTGATACCGACCACTTCCCCCGCCATATTCACCAGAGGGCCGCCGCTATTGCCGGGATTAATGACGGCATCCGTCTCGATGAGCCCCGATATTTCCTGTCCGGTGTCATCCGTTACCAAGACATTCTTCCGGCTGACAATCCCCTGCGTCACCCTGATTCCTTCTCCCAGGGAATTACCGATAGCTACCACCCAGTCGCCCTCTCTCAATTTATCGGAGTCGCCGATAGTAACTGCGGGCAAATTCGTGGCATCTACTTTCATCACTGCCAGGTCGGTAAAGGCATCGGCTTTCACGCTATCAATATCCACAGGCAGACTTCTGCCGTCGTCCAGAGTCACCATAATACTGGATGCCCCTTCGATGACATGGGTGTTGGTAACAATCAAACCGTCGCCGCTGATTATCCACCCCGAACCGGCGCCTTCCTGCTCCTGAGAATAAGCCCTACCGAAAATGTCATAAACGGTTACCGTTGCCTTCACATTGATGGCCACTACGGACGGCTTCACCCTGGCAACGACCTCGGCGATGCTCGACAAAGGCTGTCCGGAACCCACCGACAGAGATAATCCATTACTCGAAGACTGCGTCACCGTAGTCGTCGTGGTTATTGCAGCCGCCGTTGTGCTGGTATTTCCGGATGTCTGCAATAACTGACAGCCCGCAGTCAGTACCAAGGATAAAATGAGAAATAAGGAAATGATGGGCAAGACCCAGCGTTTAATATTCATAACAGATACCCCCGTATTAGCAATTAAATTATATGATATATGTTAGCACCGAAACTACTGTCTCAATTATTACTTTTATCACACAAATATTTGGAAATTATGAAGACATAAATCCCAAAAACAAAGTGGGCCGGGTAGAACCCGGCCCACTCATTGCATCTTCCGAAAGGCCCTTTATTTTTTAGGTATCTGAGGTAACTGTGCCAGTGCTTCTTTTATCTTGGCTTCCGGTAATTCGAAATCTTCCAGTTTACCCGCCAGATAAGCATCGTAAGCAGCCATATCGAAATGACCGTGACCGCTGTGTGCCAGCAAAATCACTTTCGACTTACCTTCCTGCTTACACTTCAAAGCTTCATCGATGGTCACTCTGATAGCGTGGTCGGTCTCCGGAGCGCTGATGTAGCCCTCCGTTCGTGCAAATTGTATACCCGCCTCGAAAGTGCCCAACTGCGGTACCGACACCGCTTCGATAAGGCCTAATTTGACCATGTGACTGACGATGGGAGCCATACCATGGTAGCGTAAACCGCCGGCATGTAACGGCGCCGGGATAAAGGCATGCCCCAGCGTATGCATGAAACAAATCGGCGCCATACCGGCGACATCGCCGTAGTCGTAAGCAAGAAGACCTTTTGTGATTGATGGGGCACCGGTCGGTTCAACACAGATAATCTTAGGCTTGTGCTTCTTATCGATCATATCTTTCACGAACGGCAGGAACATTCCCGCGAAATTAGAACCGCCGCCGACACAACCGACGATGATATCAGGATAAGTACCTATCCTCTCCATCATCTTCTTGGTTTCCAAACCGATAACAGTCTGGTGCATCAAAACATGATTCAAGACGCTTCCCAGGGCATATTTGGTATCGTCATGAGTTGCAGCATCCTCAACCGCTTCGCTGATTGCCATTCCCAGGCTGCCGGGATGATTAGGGTTCTCGTCATAGAATTTCTTGCCTATCTGAGTATCCGGGCTGGGACTGGCGACGCACTTCGCCCCCCACACTTCCATCAGATTGCGACGGTATGGTTTTTGCTGGTAGCTGATTCTGACCATGTAAACCTTCAGCTCCAGACCGAAGTACATACAAGCCATCGACAGAGCGCTCCCCCACTGTCCGGCGCCTGTCTCCGTAGTGAGGCGCTTGACACCGGCTTTCTTGTTGTAATAAGCCTGCGCTACCGCGGTATTCGGCTTATGACTGCCTGCCGGGCTGGAATCTTCAAACTTATAGTAGATTTTCGCCGGCGTATCCAGCGCCTTTTCCAGCCTGTGGGCGCGGAAGAGGGTAGTCGGCCGCCACTGACGATAAATCGATTGTACCTCTTCCGGGATATCGATATAGCGCTCCTTGCTGAATTCCTGTTTGTTCAATTCATCGACAAACAAAGGCGGCGGTAGAATAGTCGGCTCTTTAGTTACGGGATGCAGTAAAGGAGGCAGGGGCTCAGGCAAATCAGCCTGAATATTATACCACTGGGTAGGCATATCCTTTTCTTCAAGAAGGTATTTGGTTTTTTCTTTGTCCACTAAAGTACTCCTTTAATTAATTTTTGATAATCCACGAGTATCCACCTGTAAATTCCGGACTTTAATCCTTACTTTACGGCCCCGCCGGGCCAATATCTTGCGCGTTTAGCCATTTCGATGACCTCCATCAACTCTTCACCGGGATACATAATAAAAAAGCCTCTCAGCCCTTAAAGGGGCGAGAGGCTCAAACCACCGCGGTACCACCCTTGTTCGGCCGGCGGAAAATTAAAATGCAACCGACCAATCTCATTGCAGGTACTGATTATTCAATACCCCGGGATTGTAACGTTTCCCTCTACGGCAAAGCCTACTCTGGTTCGGCTCGCGGCTCCCCGGCCCATTCAGTTTCCGCGCTGATATCGGTTCACACCCTTCCCGACTCTCTGAATCCCGCCAGAAACCTACTATTCCGGTTCGCAGCCTTTACATATTCAATTTCGGTGAATAATAAGACGATAACACAGCTTTGAAAATTTGTCAACCGCCAGCCGGGAACCCGAATTTTTGTTCGACCCTCCCTGGATGTTATAATATCAGTAGCGATAAAACTTCACTAACGTGAAAGATAAGTCTGAATGAACTCTATCGAGTTAATTTTCGCTCCCGAGTCCGTAGCAGTTATCGGCGCGTCCAACGACCCTACCAAATGGGGCGGCGATGTTTTTGCCCGTCTTTCAAAGAGCCATACGGTTAAAAGGCTATACCCCGTCAACAGCAAAGAAACCACCGTTCAAGGTATTAAAGCTTATCCGTCAATTAGAGACGTCCCTGAACCGGTTGACCTCGTCGCAATAATCATTCCACATCAAGACCTTCTACGGACAATTCGTGATTGTGCCGAAAAGGGGGTCAAAATCGCACTAATCATCACAGCCGGACTGGGCGAGACAGGCGAAGAAGGCGCCCGGGCCGAACGCGAGATTGTCGATATTGCACACAATGCCGGTATGAGATTGGTCGGGCCTAATTGTATGGGGCATCTCAATAAAGCAAATAACTTCTCCACCCTGCGCTCCATGTTCCCGATTCACAAAGGAAATATCGGAGTC
>JAFGHZ010000114.1 GCA_016929875.1 Dehalococcoidales bacterium | reverse complement strand
CAGGTACATGAGGTCGATGAAGTCGGCTATTTCGCACCTGAACTTACGCCGACCGGAATTCTTTCGGCAGGTGAAGTCGGCTATGTGGGAGCCATCATCAAGAAAGTGGGCAGTATCCACGTCGGCGATACTATTATCTCCCCCGATTTTCCCGATACGCCGGCGATTCCCGGTTTCCGCCGCTCCCAACCGATGGTTTTCTGCGGAATTTACCCCATCAATACCAACGACTATGTCAAACTGACCGCCGCACTGGAGAAATTCCAGCTCAACGATTCCTCGATTGTCTATGAGAAAGAGAGCTCGGCGGCTCTGGGCTGGGGCTATCGTCTCGGGTTTATGGGTATGCTGCATATGGAAATCACGCTCGAAAGATTGAAGCGAGAATACGGACAGGAGTTGATTGCCACGATGCCCTCGGTGATTTACAAGGTCTATACTACCGATGGGCAGTCCCAGCTAATCGATAATCCCTCAAAATTCCCCGACCCCAGCCGTATCGACCACATCGAAGAGCCGATTGTCAGCCTGCGTGTCATCGTGCCTAGTGAATTCGTAGGACCCATTATGGAATTGTCCGATGCCAAGCGTGCCAAGCTGGTCGGTATGGAACACCCCGATAAAAGACGCGCCCTGCTGACTTATGAATTTCCGCTGGCGGAAATGATTACCGGCTACTACGATAAGCTCAAAAGCGTCAGTCGGGGCTATGCGAGTATGGACTACGATTTTCTCGGTTATCGTGGTGGGGATTTCGTCAAGGTGGACATACTGGTCAAGGAAAACCAGGTGGATGCATTGTCCTTTATCTCCGTACGTGAAACTGCCCAACCCAGGTCCAGGGTGTTGATTCATAAATTGAGGAAGCTTATTCCGCGCCAGATGTTCGAGATACCCCTGCAGGCGGCAATCGGGAGCAAGGTGATTGCTCGCGAGGATATTGTCGCGCTCAGAAAAGACGTGCTGGCAAAATGCTACGGCGGTGATATCACGCGTAAGCGCAAGCTCCTGGAAAAGCAAGCCGAAGGCAAGAAAAAGATGAAGATGGTGGGGTCGGTGGAAGTGCCTCAAGAGGCGTTCCTGTTGCTCTTGAAGATGGAGGAGTGAGGTGAGGGGGCTTTACGTCCACATTCCTTTCTGTGTCAAAAAATGCGCTTACTGCGACTTTTATTCGTTACCGGGACGGTCGGAATCGTTGGAAGCGTATGTCCGGGCGGTGATAAAGGAAGCAGAGAAATACCCTGATATTGCCTTTGGCACATTTTATCTCGGAGGAGGGACACCGAGTTTACTGGGTGCGAAATATTTGAAAGTGTTGATGAGCGGGCTTGATAGGACACTGAGATTGCCACGTCGTCCTGATACAATTGGGACTCCTCGCAATGGAATAGAGGCTACGATAGAGGTAAACCCCGAATCCGCTACTCATGAGTTATTGGTAGCAGCCGGAGAAGCAGGTTTCAACCGGGTATCTATCGGTGTACAATCTTTGTCCGACAGGGAACTCGAAAGCGTCGGCAGGATTCACACATCGCGGCAGGCAGTTTCCGCTGTAAAACTGGCACAAGAAATCGGCTTCAAATCGATTTCCGCCGATTTGATTATCGGACTTCCCTGGCAGACATGGGAAAGCCTGAATAAATCGCTGGATACGCTGGTCGGTATGGGTGTTTCTCATCTCTCCGTCTATTGCCTGTCTCTCGAAAAAGGCACGCCTCTGGCTGATGACCCGCCGGATGATTTGCCTTCCGACGATACCCAGTCCGAGCTTTATAACAAAGCCAGAGCATTTTTAATCGGAAGAGGCTTCGTTCATTATGAAATTTCCAATTTTGCGCTCAAAGGATTCGAATGTCGGCACAATCTCAATTACTGGGAGGATGGTGAATATGTCGGGCTTGGTCCGTCGGCCGCATCACATCTCGACGGAAAGAGGTTTAGAAATAATGCGAACCTCGGTGCTTATCTCGAAAACCCCATCGGGCAGATAGAAGATGTCGAGGAATTGAGCGTCAGGGATAAGGCTGCCGAGGAAGCGATGTTGCGTCTGCGGTTGACGGAAAAAGGCCTGGGTATCTGTGAATTGACGGAAAAGTACGGAGTTGAGAATGTTCGAGATATCGTCGATCGACTCAACGATATGGTGCAAGAAGGATTATTAGTGAGAGAAGAAGCAAAGGATTTAACTCCTCCCCGAGATACATTCGTTCCGATTACATCGGAACTCGGTATGACAAATAGAGCGAGGTATCGTTTGTCGCCCTCCAGAATAATGACCTCGAACCCAATTTTTGCCAGAGTACTCATCGGAGTAAAATAGGAATAGAAGGAGTAAGCCCGGTTTTTACCGGGATGATATTGAGATGCCAGAGTTTCAAAGACCGGAAATCATCCGTCCCCCCAGTGAATGGAGAAGTTATTATCTGCCCCTGACTGCCGGCTGCTCTAATAATAGCTGTACCTTTTGCAGTAATTACGGTTCGAAATTGCAGGTCAGGGATATCGAGGATGTCAAAAAGGAAATCGATGCGCTCGCTCTGTATCTGAAAAACGGTGTTACACTGCCCGAGATTCACTGGATTGTTTATGCTATTGCACGGGAGTGGGACGGGAAAGGCGTATTTCTGCAGGACGGCGATGCGCTGGTATATCCCTTTTCGAAGATGAAAGAGGTGTTGACCTACCTGAACCAGAAATTGCCGCATGTAGAGAGAGTCGCCACTTACGCCACGACGCAGGATATTTTACGGCGCAGTCCCGATGAGCTGAAAGAATTGAGGAAACTCAAGCTGGGGATTTTTTACATCGGGCTCGAAACCGGCAGTGACGAATTGTTGAAAAAGATAGGCAAAGGAGTCGATTCACGACAGGAGATAGAAGCCGCTCGCAGAGCTAAAGAGGCGGGAATTCTGACTTCGGTGTCGGTCATTCTGGGTATCGGCGGCAAAGAAAATAGTGAAAAGCATGCTCTGGAAACGGCACGAGTCCTCAGCGAGATGGACCCCGATTATGTCGGTGCGCTGACGTTGACGCTGGTCCCCGGGACGCCGTTGTATAAAGACTGGCAAGATGGGGAAATTTCTTTAATAACGCCGTTCGAATCGCTGGTAGAACTTTCCATTATTATCAAAAATTCCAACTTTACCCATTGCTTCTTCAGCTCGATGCATGCCTCCAATTACTTCTCCGTCAGAGGTACTCTCCCGCAGGACAAAGAGAGAATGATTGCGGAGCTGGAGAGGATTATTCAGCAGGGCGACCCTGCTTTGCTCAGGCCGGAATTTTTGAGAGGGTTGTAACGGTAACTATCCCCGGTCGATTGCTTGTGTTATAATCCAGAGACTTGAACGAGATTGGGAGATTAAAGTAATGAAGAAGTGGAGTGCCGTTTTACTGGCGGCTTTGCTGGTGAGTACGATGTTACTCACGGGTTGCGGAACGAAAGGTGTAAAAAACGGGGATACCGTTAAGGTAGAGTACACATTGCTGCTGGAAGACGGTTCTATTTTCGATACCTCGGTAGGCGGCGACCCCTTCGAGTTTACGATAGGCGAAGGGCAGGTGATTGACGGTTTTGAAAACGCTGTCAAAGGAATGAAATTCGGCGAATCGAAGACCGTTACTATACCCCCTTCTGAAGCCTATGGCGAATATGATGAGGACCTCGTGCAAGTAGTCGACCGTACCGATTTGCCTGAAGGCTTGGACCCGAAGGTGGGCGACCAGTTACTGGCTACCCGCGAGGACGGCTCAACCGGCGTAGTTACGGTAATCGAGGTTTCGTATACGACAATTACCGTCGATTCCAATCCTGCCCTGGCAGGAAAAACGCTGACATTCGAGATAAAACTACTGGAAATCGTGGGGAAATAGGCCCGGTCTATTCTGATTCCAGTTGACCGATTAGCTCTTTGATTTTTCCCAGGAAGCCATCGGTGGTCGCTGTCGTCGGGTCGACGATTGCGTTACCGCAATCGTCGGTTGTATATCCGAATTGGCTGTATTGCTTATCGAGGTAAGCGGGGAAGAGCGGATGCTCCGGCGAGGGGAATATCGACATATCGTTGGTCGGCGTCGTAACTACCGGAACCTCGGCAACACTTTCCACGATTCTCATCGATTGTACGGCTGTCTGTACGATGCTGTGCTCATATTCTGCGGCTGTCCCGCGGGCTTCATCGATCAACTCGATTGCTCCCGACGATATTTCCAGAAGGGTGATTGCCATGCCTTTGAACGGCTGTGCCATCACGTGCGAGGGCTGTGCCATTGCGAAAGATGTGCCGGACAGCATCACTATCAAGAACGAGGTTATTCCGACCAGAACTGCCTGACGGGCGGCTGGCGGTAGTCTCGGTACGCGCAGGGCTTCCGGCTTCCTTCTCGACGAAACATACTTATCGACCAGGCCGGATAACTGGATGACTTCTTCGGCGAACGGGTTATCGGACCTTACGGCATATTGTTTCGCTGTCAGGAGTTGGTTATAGGTATGTCGCCTGGCGGGATTCATTAAGACCTGATAAGCCTCGTCGATATAGCCGAGTGAAAGCGAATCCCTGCACGAGTTGTTTAATCGCCTGTAAGCGACGATGATGTCCCGGGGCGTGGCATCTGGGCTGACGCGGAGGATTTCATAGTAGTTTTTCCAATTAGATGCGTAAGGTTCTTCATTTAATTCCGCTACATTTTTTGATAAGAAACGTTTTATGGATAATATCAAGCTTTCCAGCCAGTTTCTCGAAATAACGGAACCGGCCCAGGTTGTCGTTTCTATGTCTCTGTACTGTAGTCGAGAATACAATTGATATCCCCCACAGGAATTTCGCGTCTTCAGCCTTATGTTAGAAGAGGGCGGATTTTTTGACAATCATCCTATTGGATGATTTCGATGGCAGACGGGTAGTCCTTTGTGGTGATTTTAATTTTTTTAATACTATTGACATGCGATAAATCAAGGTGCTAATCTTAAAATAGTTAGGTGCAACCGAAATATCAGGAGGTAGCTGACAATACTATGAATCCGAATAATTCTACAGGTCAAGATGGTAAGCAAATAGTCCGCCGTATTTTGAAGTTGTCCAATGATATTTTTCAGGCGCTGAAACTGGCAATTCCATCCGAATGGCTGGCGTCCGATATGACGGTTGCCCAATTACGGGTCTTGCTGCTATTACATGCCGATGGGTCCGCACGGATGAGCTCCATCGCTTCTTCTCTCGACATCACCCTGTCGACCGCTACCGGGATTGTGGACAACCTGGTCAAAAAGGAACTGGTCGTACGTGGTGCCGACCCTGAAGACCGACGGCTCGTGATTTGCGAACTGTCTCCTCAGGGGCAGGCGATAATCAGCCGGATGTGGGCGCTTGGTCAAATCCAGATGGAGAGGCTTCTCGACGGTTTATCGTTGGGAGAGCTACAAAAGGCGAGCGAGGTCGCCGAAATTTTACTTCATAACGTAACATCCCGGACGAACTCTGCCTAGGGGTGTGGGGAATAAGGAGGTGCAGCTGTGTTTTCCAAACTAGCTGAATTTACAAAAAAATACCGGGCGGTAATTATTGCCGTCTGGGTGATAGCAGCGGTGGTCCTGTTCGTATTCGCGCCGAAGTTATCGGAAGTCGGCGTTACCGACGAAAGTCAGTTCCTGCCTCAAAATACTCAATCCGCCGAAGCGAAGAGATTACTAGATGAAAAGTTCAGTACCGGCGTAGATGTTCCGTCCAGCAGCGGCGTTATCATTATCTATAACGCGGATGGACTGAGCTCCGTCGATATGCAAAACGCTCAGACGATACACGATTGGCTGGTTTCCGGCGCAGCCCCCCAATCAATTACTCAGGTGGTTTCCATTTATGAGAACGCGGCATTGCGTTCGACCCTGATAAGTACCGACGAGACGACGACGATGATGTCGCTAAGTTTTTCAGCCACCGCTCTTTCCGACGTCACCAGTTCGGCTGTCGACCAGATAGAGGATTATCTCCAGCAAAATTACGCGGGAAGTAATATCTATTTCACCGGAGAGGCCGGTTTGTATCACGATTTCTTCACGGCGGTCCAGCAGACCATCGACCGCACTACCATTGTTACTGTGATACTGGTGGCCGTTTTACTGCTTATCATCTACCGCTCGCCGATTGCCGCATTATTGCCTTTGATTGCTATCGGGTGCAGTTTTTCCGTGTCGGTTGGGGTAGTCGGTTTCCTCGGCCAGGCAGGCGCCGAATTCTCCACGCTGTCAGAGGCTTATCTGGTAGTCATTATCTTCGGTGTCGGTACCGACTACTGCCTCTTTATCGTCTCCCGCTTCAGAGAGGAACTGGCAAAAAGAGAGCGTCACGATGCCCAGAACCATGCCATCAAAAAAATCGGTCCGGTTATCGCTGCCAGCGCTGTGACCGTAATCGTCGCTTTTCTCTCACTGGGCATCTCGCGTTTCGGGATGAATAAAACTACCGGCTACGCGCTGGCAATCGGCGTGGCAATCACACTACTCGCTGGTTTGACGCTCGTGCCCGCGCTGATGTCGATATTCGGAAAATACCTTTTCTGGCCCGTGAAAAGTTTCGCTCCCCGTCGGGAAGGGAAGTTCGGCTGGGGGACTATCGGGAACTGGGTCAGCAAGCACCCGGCGATAGTCTCGATACCTATTGTCGTTCTTCTCCTCTTGCCTTATATTTCGTTGCCTCATCTGGAACGGTCCGCCGATATGACGAACCAGTTGCCCCAGAGCGCGCAATCGGTGAAAGGCTTCCAGATTTTGAACGAACATTTTGCGGTGGGTGAGATGTCACCGTTATATCTGGTAATTGAGTCGTCCCAGGCAAACATTACCAGTCCGTCGTCCCTGCAAGCCATTGACAGCATCGTTCAGTCGTTGCAGAATGTCGACGGCGTTTCCCGCGTG
>JAFGHZ010000113.1 GCA_016929875.1 Dehalococcoidales bacterium | reverse complement strand
TGCCTTCTGCGGTCGATAAATCGGGCGGATTAAGGGGCGTTCCGGCGGTACCGAAATGTAACTTGTTCATACTGGTAATTATCGCACAATATTTGCCATGATGCTCGATTATCGAAATTTAGTTGAAACATAGCGAATCTTATGATGGTATAATATAGACAGCCCGAGGACTTTCGGGTTCGGGGGAGGAAGTTTCTGGAAGGAATAGAAATTGCGCGTAAGGCGGTAGAAGCGGCGAGCGAAAAGCAAGCCTCTGATATTGTTTTACTTGATGTCAGTAAGATATGCACTTTCGCCGATTATTTTGTAATTTGTAGCGGTGAAAGTGAACGGCAATTAAGGGCCATCGGCGACGAAATCGAGCAGACATTGAAAAAAGATGGCGTCCGTCCCATTCACCAGGAAGGTACATCGGGTTCCGGCTGGTTGCTATACGATTACGGCGATGTGCTCATCCACATCTTTTCCCCGGCGGAACGGGAATATTACCAGCTCGATGAATTATGGAACCAGGCCACTCAGGTGGTCAGGATTCAGTAGTTAAAGATTTCCTTCTCGCTGAAGAAAATCTTGATTTCCTTCGCTGCATTTTCCGGCGAGTCCGAGCCATGCACCGCATTGTTCTGAATGTCCACTCCGAAATCGGCTCTGATGGTTCCTTTCTCAGCTTTCGCGGGGTCGGTAGCGCCCATCATTTTTCTGATTACCTCGATGGCATTATTCCCCTCGAAGACGATGGCGATGATAGGTGAGGATGTGATGTATTTGACCAGTCCATCGAAGAAAGGCTTGCCTTGATGAATAGCGTAGTGCCGTTTGGCTAATGCCCCGTCCATGTGGAGTTCTTTGAGCGCCACTATTTTCAGACCACGTTGCTCGAAACGATTGATAATAGCGCCGGCTATATTTCGTTTCATTGCATCGGGTTTGATAAGTACCAGAGACCTTTCCATTGATTGCTCCTTATCCGTAAATCGTTTCTTATCGGTCTAGAATTTTTTCGACGGTTTCTGCCGTTATTTTCTCCAGGCTGTCGGTAACGATATCGGCGGAGGACAGTAATCCTTTGTGGTTACTGTTCGTCACGGCGATACAATGCATACCCCCCGCTTTGGCGGCAGTGACACCGGCGACGGCATCTTCCATCACGACACAATTCTCCGGTTCGATGCCTAGCTTTCCGGCGGCAAGTAAAAATGCCTGCGGATGGGGTTTGCCTTTCGTGACATCATCCCCGGAAATTAAAAGTTTGAAATAGCCCTCAATATTCAATGTCCTTGTAATTAATCGGATGTTTTCGAGCGGTGCGGAAGATACGATAGCTTGCTGGAACCCCGCCTTCGCAAGCGATTTTATCAGTTCAACCGCGCCGGGGAATGATTTAATACTGTCTTTTATCAGATCCCGGAAGGCGGTTTCCTTTTCTTCCCCGATTTTGTCCACTTCCTGCTGGGAAAGGTGCTGGCCGATGAAATTGCGGATATTCTCGTCGTTTCTCCTTCCGAAAGCGTATCGGAATTTTTCTTCGGTGAGTTCCACGCCGTGATTACGGAGGGTTTTCTGCCAGGCAGTCCGGTGGTAGTCCGAAGAATCCACGATTGTACCATCCATATCCCAGAGCACGGCCCGTCGGCTGTTTTTGTTTCGGGTGTTCAGTTGGCTTCTCCTTGTAGTTTGTGTCAGTTGTTATTAGCGACAAAGTGGGTGCCGGTCGCTTCTGCGGCGATAGAGCCGTCTTTCAGGTGAATTTTCCCGGCAGTCTGGATTACCTTTCTGGTCTTCCTGGTGATGGCGGCGGTAACAACCAGAGGCTCATTGATGGGGACGAGACGGATAAATCTCGTCTCCAGTTTTGCGGTGATGCAGCGTAAACCGCCCAACCCCGCGGTATTACTCATCGCTTCATCGAGAATGCAGGCAGTAATACCACCGTGGAGGTATCCGGGCCAGCCCTGGAATTGCTCGCCGGGAGTAAACTCGGCTCTGAGCCCTTTACCGTCAGGTTTCAAATTTAATTTCAGACCGATGGGATTATCCTTTCCGCAACCGAAGCATTGAGTGTAACCATCGATACTGCTGAGTGAAATTTGTGGCCAGTTAGACATTCTTATCTATATTAGCACGTTTGGGCGGTGTTCTTCATTAGGCAGCAGATGAAGAGAATACCGTCGGGTTTATTTTCCGGAATAATTTCGTGAGGGCTTGAAAAATATCGTCTTTTGTCTTATTGTGGTAAGCAAGATTTTGTTAAATATTACCTGATTCGGTGCGGGAGTGATATTGAAAAGTTTCTGGCTTCGGATTTTGCATTGGGATCATCTCGGCCTTCTTATTATTGTCGTGGTTACTCTATTGTTTCATTTCATTGCGATAGAACGTCCCGAGACGATAGTCTGGGATGAGACGTGGTATGTCGGCGATGCACGGTCTATTGTCAGCGGTACCGGTGAGTTGCGCCCTGAACATCCACCTCTTGCCAAGCTCTTCATCGTGGCAGGGGAATATATTTTCAATGGATTCGCTGCCCCTGAAAAAGACACCGGAGCAAAGACGGGTCGCTCTATCGGGGACGACGGCACTAATGATACCGTAATATACGTGAGTGATACTTCCGGGTTCCGTATCGGTATGACGATAAGAATTAGAATGGAACAGATGGACGTCCGAAACGTCGATTCGCTACTCAATCGAATCACTGTCGAGCGTGGCGTAGGCGGTACTACCGTAAGGAGTCATCCCTCGCAAGAAAAGATTTACGTTTATACCGATAATGCGTTCGGCTGGCGTTTCTTTTCGGGAATATTCGGTACGATTGGTATTGTCATCTTCTATTTCATTTGCCGTAAGCTTGGGTTTTCCTGGAAAGCTACCATGCTGGCTACCTTCCTGTTCGCAGCCGAAGATATGACGTTCCTTCATTCCGGTCTGGCTCTACTGGACGTTTATATGGTCACTTTTATGCTGGCGGCTGTTCTCAGTTATCTCGATAGGAGATATATATTATCCGGAATCTTTGTGGCTCTCAGTGCGAATTGTAAACTGGCCGGTGTTTTGATAATCATTGCACTCTTTTTGCACTGGGTTATTTACAGAAGGGATAAGTGGAAGACTTTGTCGGCTTCACTGGTTGTTGCCGCGGTTGCCTTTGTGTTTTTCCTGGTGTTTTTCGATATGTTCATTCAAGGAAGCATAGAAAATCCCGTCACGAGAATTGATTCTCTGCTCACGAGCACGGCTGCCAATCAGTTTACTGTCCCCAAGCTGTCGATATCCAGCCGTCCCTGGGTATGGCTATATCCGCAGTTTATCGACCCCGAATACAATTCTCCGTTTATCGTATATTCGTATGACCCGCAGTACATCTCTTTTATCAGCACTACGATACAAATTCTGGTTATCCCGACTATCGGCTACATGATTTACAAGGCAATAAAGGGAAGTAAAGCGGCAGGTCTCGTCTTACTCTGGTTCCTGGCAACTTACCTTATCTGGATACCTTTGAACATTGCAACGAACCGGGTCACGTTCGTGTTTTATTTTCTGTCCACCACGCCTGCGATTTGTATCGGCATCGGGATGGGCCTTACCGACTGGTTACATAAATTGAAAACCAGAAGTTTTGAACTCATCCGAATATCCCCCTGGATAGTGACTGCCTATGTTGTAATAGGATTATACCTGTTGATTCATCTTGGCATTTTCGTCATTTTCAATCCGGCTATTCCGCCAATTATCAAGACCTGGCTGCCTCCGTTTGTCTGATGTTAAAATAGTCTTCAACTGTAAAGCTTTAGTGCTTTGGTGCTTAAGCGGCTGATGATATTTCTGACAATCAGAGCAATGGCGATAATGATAACGATGAGAATGCCTAAATGCGGAATAATCGAGCTGAAACCCAGCCCGTTAATAGTTAAATCGGTAACCGGCCTGATAATGTAATAGGTCGGGAAGATATAGCTAATCCACTGCGGGATTTCCGGAAACATGAAAACAATGGCGGGACCGAAGAGCAATAGTCCTCCGAATTTCCAGAAAGCGAAAAGATTGTTCATTTCTTTTATGTAAGCCCCCACAATGAGCCCGATTTCTGCGGCCATAACAGCTCCCAGTGCCAGAACAAGGACCAGTGAGCCGAAAGATGAATTGAAAGCGCCGCTGATAGACAGTGTTATCACCCCCATCACTATCGCCAGTGATGCTCCGATGATTCCTTTAGCAACAAAGATATCGGTGATAGTAGTAGGCGTGACGCTCAGGGCTTCCAGTGTATGGCGGTTCTTTTCGTTGATTAGAGAAGAAGCCGGTATCATCATTCCACCGAAGAAAATGGCAAGAAGCACTACCGTGGGTAACAGGCGGTCGTTCCACGGGAGACTAGCTTCATCTCCCAGCGGCACCGTATTGATGTTGACCGGTAAAATCGCGCCTTTGATTTCACGTATCGCGTCAGTCAGGGCTATCGGGATAATGGTGCGGTTCATCGCCAGGCTTTCTCCCCAGATATAAGCATCAAGTTTTACGGTCCCGGATTCGACTGTATCGTCGAAATCGGAAGGAAGGACTACTCCCATGTCTACCGAGCCGCTTGCAGTCGCATTAATCAAATCGGTCTTGTTTTCGTATGTTTTCAGCCTGATGCTCTCATTCGTCTTCAATACTGATGTCAGTTGAGAATCTCCTTCATCATATATGCCTAGCTTTGCGATGTCGGTGAATATGTTCCCGAAAGCCAGGTTGAAAAAGAGTGCCAGCAATATCGGCATGACGATTGCCATGACAAGCACTACGTCTTTAGGTCCATGAAAGACCTCTGTTTTTATCAGTCGCCAGACACGCTTTATATTCATTGGTAGCGTCTCCTTAGTGCCAGCATCCCGCCGCCAATGACCACTGCCGTGAAGCCGGCGAGAATGGCGAGATTGGAGCCGATGTCAGCCCAGCCGGCGCCGTAATTGGCAACACGGCTCACGGTATCGGTAAGATAGAACGAAGGAATTACTTTTGCCCAGTCGGAAAGCACACCCGGCATTGCCGTACCGAAACCCGGTATGGAGAGGATAATTAGCACCAGTATTCCCCAACC
>JAFGHZ010000112.1 GCA_016929875.1 Dehalococcoidales bacterium | reverse complement strand
TGGTACATCTCGGCGTTCCCTTCGATACTTTGAACGGCAAAATAGCGCTGACGATGGAAGCGGCACACAGCGTACCCCGTATCCTTCACGCCGGCGGGGATGCCACCGGCGAGCACATTGAGGTCACTCTCAGTAAGCGCGTCCGCGGTACCGATATCAGAGTGTTGGAAAACTGCCTGGCGACGGAAATCCTGCAGGAAAACGGCAAGGTCGGAGGGGTCAAAACCCTCGACTTACGGACCGGATCCGTTAAAGATTTCGAGTGCCGCTGTCTGATTCTGGCCACCGGCGGGGCGGGGCAACTGTACAAATTCAATACTAACTCGGAAATCGCTACCGGCGATGGTATCGCGCTCGCTTTCGAGGCCGGAGCGGAAATCGTCGATATGGAATTTTTCCAATTCCATCCTACGGCACTGCACCTGCCCGGAGTGCCCCCGTTCCTGATATCCGAGGCGGTGCGGGGCGAAGGCGGCATTTTGCGTAACATCAAAGGGCATCGCTTTATGCCGGACTATACACCGGAGAAAGAACTGGCATCCCGCGACGTAGTAGCGCGGAGCATTCTTTACGAGATGGAAAAAACCGGCGCCGATAATGTCTTTATCGATGTCACGCATCTCCCCAAAAACACCGTCACCACCCGCTTCCCGAATATTTATCAATTTTGCCTCGACCACGGGCTCGATATCACCAGGGAAATGGCACCGGTGGCGCCTGCCGCCCATTATATGATGGGTGGAGTTAAGGTAAATACCTGGGGCGAAACCAATATCCCGGGACTGTTTGCTACCGGGGAAACCGCCTGCACCGGCGTCCACGGCGCTAACCGTCTCGCCTCAAATTCAATGCTGGAAGTTCTGGTTTTCAGCAAGAGAATTCTGGAAAGGACCGGCATTGGTAAAATCCCGACAATTCCTCGGAAAAAGCAAACATCCGATGAACGCCACGCCTTAAGCCTGCGAAAGGTCCCACGGAAAGTACCTGCAAACGGTTCGAATTGCCTGAAATCGCTGATGTGGGATAAAGTGGGCATCATCCGAAACGAGGAAAGCCTCACAGAAGCGGCCGATATTCTGGCGGCATGGCAAAAAAGACTGCCTCAGCTCACAGAGCGGACTTCTTATGAACTTAGCAATATGATTCTGGCAGGACGGTTGATGACCGAGGCAGCGCTTATCAGAAAGGAAAGCCGTGGCGCACACTTCCGCACCGACTTCCCACAGAGATCCCCGAACTGGCGACACCACATCGTCTTCACTAAAAGTTGAACCGACGATTCTGCAACCGACTCCAAAATCGGTACTTGCGCAAAATACCAAAGAAGGTTAAAATAGCGGAAAACATCTAATAGCATATTGCCCCGGCAGATAGTCTGAAATTCGAAATTCATACCGGAAATCGGATTATCTGCCTTGTATTGTTGATAACTATAGAATTACCAAGTATAATAGCTTATCCTTTGAAGATAACAGGCAGTGTGTTAAGCTCTAGGGCTTTGTCCCGAGGTGGGAGGAAAAGAAGATGTCGGCCGACTTGAAAAAAATCCGTGCCAGTTTAGAGATTGAGAAAAAACGGTTGCTCGCCGAACTCGAGCAACTGAATGCTGACGGCCGTCCTTCAGAGGAGAGGCGAGAGGGTAGTCCTTTTGGCAAAAGAGAGGAGGAAGCTACCGAAAGCCTTGAGCTGGAGCGGCGCCTGGCGATGGAGAAAAGAATCAAAGAGCAGCTAGGGGATATCGATAAAGCCCTCGTTAAGATCGATGCCGGCACTTACGGGCTCTGCGAATCCTGCGGCAAGCCTATCGAAGCCGCACGTCTGGAAATCCTCCCTCAGACAAGTCTCTGTATGAACTGCAAAGCTCTTCAGGCAAAGAATGCAAAAAGCAGGTAAATCGACTCACCTCTGGCGCAATCTATTAGTCCTTCTCATCATCCTGCTCATTGTCGCCGGCGACCAACTGAGCAAAGCATGGATTCGCTCATTTCCTCTCGATGGCGAGACTATCTGCAATATCGGTTTCATCGCAATCGTTCACTGGCAGAACACCGGTATCGCTTTCGGTATGTTACAGGGGCAAATCCTTTTTCTGAAAATTATATCGATAGTGGGACTGGTCGGTTTTTCGGCTATCGGAATCTTCGTTACCCGCCGTTATCCTTACCTGGCAAATATCCCTAACAGAATTGCCTTCGCCCTGACTATCGGGGGCACCATCGGAAATTTGATTGACAGATGGAGGTTCGGACGCGTTACCGATTTCATCGACCCCGGATTTTTCCCCGCTTTCAATGTCGCTGATTCTGCCCTGACTATCGGCGTCATTATGATACTCATCTCTTTACTGTACCAGCTAGCCCGTGAGAAGCATCTTAACTCCGGCACCCCTACCTAGCAGGTGACGAAATATGGCTCGAAGTCCGAATCACTACCAATTTACCATCGAGCAGCCGTCAGCACGCCTCGATAAGTGCGTCAGCGCAAACTGCCCCGGGCTTTCGCGAACACAGGCGCAAAGACTGATTGACGGTGGTTATGTTACCGTAAACGGAAAGGCCGAGAAAGCCGGTTATAAACCCGACAGCGGCGACCGCATCGAAGTGAATATACCCCCTCCTTCTCCGAGCGACCTATTACCGGAAGCAATCCCCATCAAAATCCTGTATGAAGACAATGACCTGCTGGTCATCGATAAGCCGGCAGGACTGACAGTCCACCCCGCTCCGGGGCATCCTGCCCACACGCTGGTCAATGCCCTGCTCTCCCATCTCTCCGAACTGGCGGATACGGACGATGCCCGGCCCGGTATCGTGCACCGTCTCGATAAAGATACTTCCGGGATAATGCTCATCGCTAAAAACGCTCCCGCTCTAGCCAACCTCTCGGAGCAGTTTAAGTCACGCTCCATCAAAAAAGCCTATCTGACACTGGTCAGGGGGCACCTGAAGCCGGAACGCGGCGTTATTGAAGCCCCTATCGGGAGAGACCCCGGCGACCGTAAAAAAATGGCGATTACCGGAGAAAGCAGGGGCAGGCACGCCCGTACCAATTACCGCGTCATCAAATACGTCGGGAGCAACAGCTTGCTGGAAATAACGCCGGAAACCGGACGCACCCACCAGATTCGCGTCCACCTGTCGGCAATCGGCTATCCGGTAGCGGGCGACGGGACCTACGGCACGAAATCCGTCTATCTGAATCGACAATTTTTACATGCGCACCGCCTCGGCTTCCGCCTTCCCTCCAGCGGCGAATATGTGGAATTCGAATCGCCCTTGCCGTCAGATCTGGAGCAGGCATTAAAAGAGATAAAGTAGTATAGCCAACGCAGAAAAGATGCACTATACTAATAAGAAACCGCCGGATACTGAAGATGAAGAACAAGCTCTCAATCCCCAAAAATCAGCTTAAAGATATCATCGACCTCGCCCTGAGCGAAGACAGTGGCAAGGGCGATATTACCAGCGAGCTCCTCATTCCTGCCGGACAACAGGCAAAAGCCGACTTTACCGCTAAAGCCGACGGCGTACTGGCGGGTATCGACATCGTCGGGCTGATTTTCGCCAGGGTTGACCCTGCTATCGAATTCAAGATACACCTTGAAGACGGGACGCAATTAAAATCGGGAGATATTATCGCATCCGTTACCGGCAATGCCCGCAGTATCCTGAAAACCGAACGCCTGGCGCTCAATTTTCTGCAAAGACTGAGCGGTATTGCCACACAAACGAAGCAGTACATCGACCTCGTCAAAGACCTCCCCGTTATCATTCTCGATACGCGTAAAACCACGCCGGGATTGAGACTTCTGGAGAAGTATGCCGTCCGTATGGGAGGCGGGCAAAATCACCGCCGCAACCTCAGCGACGGCATTCTTATCAAAGATAACCACCTGGCGGCATTACGCGCCCGGGGCATGACGCTCGAACAAATCGTTGCCCGGGCAAAATCTCGAGCTCCGAAGAAATTTAAAGTCGAGGTGGAAACCGCCAGCCTGAAAGAAGTAGAGGAAGCGGTTTCTGCCGGTGCCGATATTATCATGTTCGACAATATGGGCCCGTCACAAATATGCCGCGCCCTGCAAAAAATACCCGCCGGTATAAAGACCGAGGCTTCCGGCAGCATCACGCTGGAAAATGTTCGCGCCATCGCGGAAACCGGGGTCGATTACATCTCCATCGGGGCCCTAACTCACTCGCCGAAAGCACTGGATATCAGCCTCGAATTCCGCTCTTAGCGCACTGCCTTTCTGCATAATCACCAGTGTACTTCCCTTTATCGTTCGTTATTTTCCACAGAATAATGGCGTTCTGCTCGGTTTTGGTTGTTTCTTGTTTGGGAATTACTAAATCCGATGAGATTAGGTAGAAGCTCCAGAAGAGGGAGGGCGAATG
>JAFGHZ010000111.1 GCA_016929875.1 Dehalococcoidales bacterium | reverse complement strand
TACCCCCATGATCGGAAGAGCCAGCTGCCTTTTCATTTTTCACTCCTTTTTAATTAGAATGCTGTTGCTGGTTTTATTCGATATTAGCGGTTGCGTTTAGTTGGTGTAACCCTCTATGAAATCCTTCGCTTCGTCGATGGGGATGGCCAGTCCGATGCCTTCTATGCCCTCTCCGACGTATTTCGCACTGTTGATACCGACAACTTCGGCTTTAAGATTGCATAAAGGTCCACCACTGTTGCCGGGATTAATCGAGGCATCGGTCTGGATGTAATCCAAGCCATCTATCGCTCTTTTGGCCGAGACAATCCCTTTCGATAAGGTCGCCTGTCCCTCGAGCCCCAGTGCGTAACCTATGGCAACGACTTCATCACCGATTTCCAGGCTATCCGATGAACCTATGGTAACTGCCGGGAAATCGATGCGAGTGGAAATGATCGATAGTATCGCCAAGTCTCTATTCTCATCTCTTTTCATGACGATGGCATCGTAGCTGTCGCCGCTTTTTGTCGTAACTTTGACTAAGAAATCATTTGCGACTACGTGGTTATTTGTCAGTACGTAGCCGTTCCTGCTGATGATTATGCCGGAACCCGAACCGCTGGGTGTTTCTACCCGCACCACCGAGGGTTCCACTATCTTCATTACTTCTGCCGATGAATATTCTACCGTTGTAGTTGTAGTGGTCTCCGTGGTAGTTGTGGTTGTCGGGGTAGTTGTCGTAGTCATCGTTGTAGTTGTCGTCGTCAGGGTAGGTTGAGTTGCGGTAACGGTAACAGTCGCGGTAGTCGTAGGAGTTGTTGTCACGGGTGTAGTAGTCGGTTTACAGCTTACAATCATTGCAACAAGTAACAGTAATACTACGGCTATCGATAATATCTTACTCATCTTTGGTTGTAGAAATACAGATGTCAAAACGGTAGGCCATTATTCTTCCTTCTTACAGTTGTATTTCTTGACTCCAGTAAATAGTTCCCATATTTTTGCACTATTGTTACATTTTGTCAATGATAGAAGATTAAGGGTAGTGTATCATTTTGAAATTTGTCATAGTGCCATATAATCGTATTACACGACGACCCACCCCATTCGACTTTGCTCAAGGGCAAGCCCCTTTATCCCCGCCCTATCAGGGCGGGGAGTAATCACGAGAGGGAGGGCATTCGCCCTCCCTCTTCTGGAGCTGCTACCTAATCCCATCGGATTTAGTAATTCCCGAACAAGAAACAACCAAAACCGAGCAGAATCAAGATTAATTTAAAGAATGTATGCGGTTTTGAGATGATTGTTTACGTCTGCCGCAAAAGCTAGTAGAATGTGGGTGTGTCATTACTCGATAAAGCAAAAAAATGAGAGAAATTAAATCTAGTGTCATTACCGAAGCCGTTGCCGTGCTTTGCCGGGAAGCGAATTTCGAACTGGGCGAAGATGTTCTTGCGGCATTGAAAAAGGCGGAGCAGGTTGAAGAATCGCCTCCGGGTAAAGAAATTCTGAGGCAGTTACTGGAGAATGCCCGGATTGCTAAAGAAGAGTCACTGCCCCTGTGTCAGGACTGCGGTACGGCGATTGTCTTCCTCGAGGCAGGACAGGATGTTCACATTGTCGGCGGCGATTTAAATAAAGCGGTTGAAGAAGGGGTGCGGAGAGGCTACACCGATAATTATCTGCGTAAGTCGATGGTCAGGCAACCTTTTTCCAATAGGGTGAATACTAAAGATAATACTCCGCCTGTAATTCATACGGAGATTGTTCCCGGGGACCGACTCAAGATCATTCTGTTGGCTAAGGGCGGCGGGGCTGAGAATATGAGCCGACTGGCGATGCTCAAACCTGCCGAGGGCCGACAGGGGGTCATCGATTTTGCGGTCAAAACGGTCGAAGAAGCCGGCGGTAAAGCCTGCCCGCCGCTGATTGTTGGTGTCGGGGTGGGCGGTACGGCGGATACGGTAATGTTGCTTGCCAAGAAGGCCCTGCTTCGCGAGGTCGGCAAGCCCAATCCCGAACCTGAAATCGCCGACCTGGAGAAAGAAATTTTTAAACGTGTCAACGATTCGGGAATAGGTCCGATGGGATGCGGCGGACGGGTTACTGCGTTAGCGGTCCATGCCGAGGTTTTGCCGGCGCACATTGCCAGCTTGCCCGTAGCGGTCAATCTCCAGTGCCATAGTGCCCGTCATAAGGAGATAGTGCTCTGATGGTCGAGGGGAAGATAGCCGTATCGTTGCCGTTGAGCGACGGGGTAATTGAAAAACTGAGGGCCGGGACTCAGGTCTTGATTTCCGGCATCATCTATGCGGTGCGCGATGCGGCACACCGGCGATTGATTCAATCGCTGGATAAGGGTGAAAAGCTGCCTTTTGAAATTAGAGGGCAGACGATTTATTATATGGGGCCTTCACCTGCCCGGCCGGGGCAAATCATCGGGGCGGCGGGTCCTACCACGAGCGCCCGGATGGACGTATTCACACCCCGACTGATTGAATCCGGGCTGAAAGGGATGATTGGTAAGGGTGAGCGTTCGGCAGCGGTTAAAGATGCCCTGAAAAAATATAAAGCCGTTTACTTTGTCACTATCGGCGGCGCCGGTGCTTTACTCTCGAAAACTATCAAAAAGTCGGAGCCGGTAGCTTACGAAGAGTTGGGAGCCGAGGCGATTTTGAAATTGACGGTGGAGGATTTTCCTGCCGTCGTTTGCAACGATATTTACGGCGGCGACCTTTTCGAACAGGCAAAAACCCGGTATCGCCGGGGAGGGTAGAGATTATGGACTGTATTTTCTGTAAAATTATTGCCGGGCAGATTCCGAGTGATGTGGTTTATAAAGACGATAAGGTAATTGCTTTCCGCGATATCAGCCCTATGGCACCGGTGCACCTTTTGATTGTCCCGCGGCAGCATATTGTCTCGCTGAACGATGTGGCGGAAGCCCAGGTGACGCTTGTCGGTCATATAGTTCATGTAGCAAAACTGCTGGCAAAACAGCAGGGCATTGCGGAGAAGGGCTATCGCGTAGTCATCAATTGCGGCAGGGACGGCGGGCAGGCCGTCCAGCATCTTCACGTACACCTGCTGGGCGGTCGGGAACTGGTTAACGGACTGGGGTAACATCTAAAAAATCAATTTTAAGGGAGTAAACGCAATGCCTGAATATCGGTTGGACCACATACATTTACAAAGCAATGATCCATTGAAAACTGCCGAGTTCTACGAGCAAATGTTCGGGGCAAAACGAATCAGCGCCAATGACGAGGGGGATGGAAAAGCCTGGGTAAAGGTGGATTTAAACGGAACGACGATATTGATTACCCAGCCGCGGAAGGGCAGACCGGCAGGACTCGAACATTTCGGAATAAGGACCGATAAACTGGATGAATCGGTAGCGGCAATGAAGGAAAAGGGCGTGAAATTCACCATGGATGTGAGGCAGTTGCGGCCCGATTTCAGAATATCGTTTCTGGAAGCGCCGGACGGGGTGTCCATCGAGTTGCAGGAAGGCCAGTTCTAGCATACGGATTGCAGGGCTTTCATCCCTGATTTCTCTTTTGATAATCCAGGAACATGTACAGCCCGGCGATTGTTTTCGCGTCGGTGATTTTACCTGAAGAAAGTAGCGCCGGTATTTCAACCACAGGTATTTTTACTACCTTAATCTCGTCGGTATCCTCGGCAACAAGACGGCTCGGTTTGAGTCCGGTCGCCAGATAGAGATGGAGATATTCGGTGCAGTAACCGGGCGCGGAATAAAATCCGCCTAATTTAACCAGTTTTCGGGGCAGATAACCCGTCTCTTCCTGCATCTCGCGTATCGTGGCGGTTTCAGCATCTTCGCCGGGGTCGATACTGCCTGCCGGGATTTCCAGCAGGTCTTTTTCGATGGGCTTACGGAATTGTTCGACGAGCAGAACATTGTCTCTGTCATCGACTGCGACTACTACGATAGCCTCGGGATGTTCGACGATGGTGCGGCTCTTTTCACGTCCGTCCGCAGTGCGAATAGTATCGATTCTGACTTTTAGGATATCGCCTTTATAGGCTGACCGGCTGGATATGGTTTTTTCCGGCGGCATCTTATTCCTGCTTTTCCGCCAGTTTTATTGTCATCGCGGTTTCGTCGCAGTTCGGGAATTTAGGACAGCGATAGCATTCCGTCCAGATTTTCTGCGGGAGCGACATTTTGTCCACTTCATTTAGCCCCAGCTTTTCGAAAAATTTAGGTTTGTAAGTGAGACAAAAAACGGTGGCAATCCCCAGCTCTCGAGCTTCGTCAAGGCAAGCGGCTACCAGTTTGTTCCCGATGCCCTGCTTCTGTTGTTCTCCGTCTACGGCGACCGATTTGATTTCCGCCAGGTCGGACCACATCACGTGCAATGCCGCACACCCGACGACTTTCTTTCCTTCTTTAACGACAAAGAAGTCGCGGATGTTCTCGTAGATTTCGCTCAGGGAGCGGGCGAGCATTTCCCCTCTGCCGGCAAAGATGTTGATGAGTTTGTGAATCCTGGGGACATCACTGATTTTAGCTTTTTCTATTTTAATGGAACTGTTCTTTGTCAATTTACTGCTTTCCTTTCAGTTTCTTTTCCAGAGAACTGTAAAAAGATGATTCCGGATTGATTCTCAAGAAGCGGAGGGTATTTTTACTCCGTTTTATTTCAATTACAGCGCCGCTGTTTATTTGAAGATTGGTATGCCCGTCGATACTTATCGTCGCGGGATAAACCGTCTGTACATCTAATTTTACCTTAGTCGATGACGGTAACACCATGCAGTACTTAGTGCTGAGGTGAGGGAGTATCGGTAGCAAGATGAAATCTCTGGATTGAGGGTGTAAAATCGGGCCCCCGGCGGCCAGGGCATAGCCGGTACTGCCGGTTGCCGTTGCCGCAATCACACCATCTCCTTTGTAAGTGGTTAGCGGTTTGTCATCGATGGTCGTTTTAATATAAACGACACGTGCTATGGCGCCGCGTGCTACCACGACGTCGTTGAGGGCGTAAAACAGGCGGGATCCGTCCCCGTCGAAAAGCCTTGCTTCGAGGAGCGCCCGCTCGTCAATCCAGCCCTCGCCTTTCAAAATCCGGGTGAGCTTGTCCTCGACTTCCTTAACGTTTAACTCTGTCATAAAACCGAGCTTGCCGAGGTTGATGCCCGTAACCGGTGTTTTGCCGGGTATGATTGCCTGTGCCGTTCTCAGTATAGTGCCATCTCCGCCGACACTGAGGACTAGGTCGGTGCCGCTCATTCCGGACCTGGCGGCTTCTCCGTCCCATGACGAACATGTCCATACCGAGAACCCTTTGCCGGACAGGAGTTGCTCCAGTTTTCTCGTCAGCTTTTTAGCCGGCTCGTTCATCGGGTGATAGATAACGCCGATTTTCTCGAACATCGTTTCCACTGCCCGTATCAGTTTATTCAGGAATATAAAAGAAGTGTAGCATCGGCAATCTGGAGTGTCAAGGTAAGCGAATGCATAACCTTGATTAGTCTTTGCGTTGGTGATAATCTGGAATTGTCAATTTGCTATTCGAGAGGGTATAGAGAGATGGAAGGTAAAATTGTTTACTTCGAGAAACCGGGGGCTGATAATACCGAAGATGTCCTGCGTATTGTCAAGAAACGCGCCGGAGAGTTGGGTATCAAGACTGTGGTAGTTGCTACTACGGTCGGTAGCACTGCTCTTCGTGCTACGCAGGTCTTGAAGGGGATGAAGGTGGTGGCCGTTACTCATAGTGCGGGCTTTAAGGCACCGAACACCCAGGAGGTTACCGAAGAGAACTACAAGAAAATTGTGAAGAACGGCGGAGTTGTTTTCACGGCGACACATCTTTTTTCAGGGGTGAGTGCGGCGTGGCGCAGGCAATTCAATACCTATGTTATCGGCGATATCGTGGCTAATACCTTAAGGATACTGGGGCAGGGGATGAAAGTGACAGTAGAAATTGCTGTTATGGTGGCGGATGCTGGGTTGGTACGGACCGACGAAGATATTATTGTCGTTGCAGGTACAGGCAGGGGCGCCGATTATGCAGTGGTTCTACGTCCTGTTAATTCCAACGCTTTCTTCGACCTGCGGGTCAAAGAAATTCTCTGCAAGCCGCATTTTTAGTCAGGGATTCACGGGAAGTTATCGGGATCTGAGAGGTCAGAAAAGGCAATTTTAACCTTCTCAAGTCCGTTATTTTTGTCAGGAGCATACCGTTTGTATCTGCGTACTTGATAAATCGATTCTGTGGGAGTATAGTGTTGTGAGGTTTGTTCTGGCACGATGTGCGAGGGGGTTCTCCGGTAACGATGGGCGGTAATTTTCCGAGAAATCTAATTCAACCCGGGGCCATGCCTTTACTGGTTAAGGTCTCGGAATTTATGGCGGAGCAGAAAGTGCCGGCTTATCTGGTCGGCGGGTTCGTGCGCGATGCACTATTGGGGAGAGATACCGCGGATATCGATATTGCCGTTGGCGTCAATGCCTTAGGGATTGCCCGAGAGCTCGCGGATTTGCTCGGAGGGAAATTCGTTCTTCTGGATGAGGTCAATGGAGTCGGGCGGGTAGTTTTGAAGGATTGGGTCATAGATGTCGCCTCGTTTATCGGCAAAATCAAGAGCGACCTGAAGCGGCGTGACTTTACTATCGATGCGATGGCAGTGGATTTGAACCAAATAAACGGAAACATTCAGGTTCTTGATTTGATAGACCCGTTAGGAGGGCAAACGGACCTCGACCGGGGATTATTGAGGGTTGTCGCAAAGACGGCTTTTGAGGTCGACCCGATACGTCTCCTGAGAGCCGTGCGCCTTGCCGCCGAGTTGGGTTTTAGTATCGATAGAAAGACCGAGGTGGAAATCAAACGTTCTGCTCGTTTGCTTGCCGGTGTCCCCGGTGAGAGAGTCAGAGAGGAGTTTCTGAGGCTTCTGGAAGGCTCATGCGGCGGTCGGTTCCTTGTTTATCTCGATGAGCTGGGATTGCTGACGGAGATGATTCCGGAAATGGCAGAGGAAAAGGGAGTCGAACAGCCGAAGGAGCACCATTGGGATGTTTTCGAGCACTCTATCAATGCAGTGAGCGCGGTCGATTTTATCCTGCGGAAAGGGGTCTGGGAACATCAGACAGGTGAAGTCCTGGAAGTAGTGCCGTGGTCGCCGTTCATGGCGCAATACTTCGAACAGAGGGTGAGCGGCGGCAGCACCAGAAGGTCTTTGCTAAAACTGGCGGCCCTCCTGCATGATATCGCTAAACCGCAGTCGAAATCTTTTGAGGAAAGCGGGCGGATGAGATTTCTCGGACATCCGGAAGAGGGAGCAACCTCGACGGAAATTATACTGGAGAGGCTCAGATTCAGTACCAGGGAGATTAAACTCGTTGCCGGGATTGTAAGATGTCATCACCGTCCTACTCAAATGAGCCAGGATGAAATGCCTTCGAAGCGCGCGATTTACCGCTATTTCAGGGATGTTGGCGAAGCGGCTATCGATACGCTATACTTTAGTTTAGCCGATCATCTGGCGACCCGGGGGCCCGGGTTGTTAATACCGCAGTGGCAGTGGCATGCCAGAGTTATCGAGCATGTATTAAGGGAGCATTTTCAGCAGGAAAGTGCAGTACAGTCGCCGAAGCTGGTTGACGGTAACGACTTGATTGATATCTTCGGCATGAAGCCATGCCCGCGATTCGGCGAATTGCTGGAGCGGGTTCGTGAGTTACAGGCTTCCGGGGAATTGACTACCAGGGAAGAAGCCCTGGATTACATACGGAACATTCTATTAACTGAGGGAAAGTAACAAATGCGTAGAAGAGACAGCTGGGTTTTACTGATCCTGGTGGCAGTGTTTGCTTTCTGCCTGTGGGTGCTGGTGCCGATCGATAGCGAGCGGTTCGGCAGGACCGGCATTCAGTACGGGTTGGACCTGCAGGGCGGAGTGAGGCTGGTTTATCAGGCAGACCTGTCAGGGGTAGAACAGGGAACTGAGAAAGAAATAATAAAGGGCGTTACTTCCGCGATTGCCAGTCGTATCAATCCCCTGGGAGTAACCGAGCCCAACATTGAGTTGAGGGGTGAAGACCAGATAGTGGTGGAAATCCCGAACCTCAGTGTCACCGACATTCAGAAGGAACGTATCGGGCGGACGGCACTGTTGGAATTCAGGGAACAGGCGGATGTTATAAACACGGCTACGGCTACGTTAGCGACGAGCGGTATTGTAAAATCGGTTCCCATAGATGCGGGGGGCACCGGTTATACAACTGCTACCGTAACCATCGAGGGTGGAGGCGGCACCGGAGCTACCGCTACCGCCACAATCACGGATGGTACCATAACCGGAATTACGGTCACAGCCGGCGGTTCCGACTATACTTCGCCACCCGCGGTTACCATTACCGGTGACGGCACGGGCGTTGTAGCAGGTACGCCGGTGCTGGGATTCGCGATAGAATCGATTGCCATTCCATCCGAGGAGATGATTTACGACTCACAACCCGCAGTTGTAATTGCGGGTGATGGTTCCGGTGCTACCGCTACCGCAACGATGACTGATGGTGTAGTTACGGCGATTAAAGTCACGAACGGGGGTTCGGGTTATACTGCGGCTTCGGTCACTGTAACCGGGAGCAAGTGGGTACCGGCAACAGCTGTTATCAACGGGGAAACGAAGATTTTGAACAGCAGTTATTTCAGAGAAAATACTTATGTTACCCGCCATCCTACAACGGGTAGCATATTGCTGATTTTCGAATGGACGACCGAGGGCTCCGAGATATCCAAGGAAGTTACTACCCGTCTGCTTAATAAGCCGCTGGGTATCTTCGAGGGATCGGGAGATGATGCTCAGCCGCTGTTGGGTGATGACGGCCAGGCAATCGCACCTACCGTCAACGATGTGATTACCGACCAGGGTGAGATTACAGGTTTGAGCCTCACAGAGGCTACCGACCTCTCTGCTCAGCTGAACGCCGGGCGTTTGCCTGTCCCCCTGACACTGATCGGTGAAATGAATATAGACCCGACGCTGGGTGCCGATTTCGTTAAACTTGCCGTCCAGGCGGGGATTATCGGCATTGCCGCCGTTATGGTTTTTATGGTTGCCTATTATCGTATCCCCGGGCTGGTCGCCTGTGTTTCCCTCATTTATTACGGAGTGATAACGCTGGCGCTTTTCAAGCTCTGGCCCGTGACGATGACACTGGCGGGTATCGGGGGCTTCGTTCTTTCCATAGGTATGGCGGTCGATGCCAATGTCCTTATCTTCGAGCGAATGAAGGAGGAGCTTAAAACGGGACAGACGCTCGGGGCCGCAATCGAAGCAGGGTTCAGTCGTGCCTGGACTGCCATCTGGGACAGTAATATTACTACGATTATCGCTTGTGTAGTACTCTACTGGGTCGGTAGTACCGTCGCTTTCGGCGGCTCGGTGAAAGGGTTTGCTTTGACACTGGGCATCGGTGTCGTTATCAGTATGTTAACGGCAGTACTTCTGAGCCGTATTTTACTGAGACTGTTAATGCATGCCGGTCTGGCGAAAAACACGGCGCTTTACAGACCGTACGCGGGGAGGAACAAATAATGGCTGGAATCGTCGGTAAAAGATTGTGGTTTTTCCTCCTGTCGGCTTTGATACTCGTCGTTTGTGTCGTCTCTCTCGCGGTTTTCGGGCTGAAAACCGGTCTGGATTTTTCCAGCGGCGCCGTTTTGACGCTTGCTTTCGATACGGCAGTCACTCCCCAGCAGGTTGATAGTGAGCTGCAGAATCTAGGCTATATCGGACATGTCGAACTCGACCAGCACGGTAATATCGTTGTTCGTACTACTAATTTGACGATCAATGAGAAGAGAGAACTGGAAGATGATCTGACCTCGGCATTCGGGACGTTAACCGAGAGAGGATTTGAAAGCGTCAACCCAGTAGTAGCCACGGCAACGGCCCGCGCCGCCATCATCGCGGTCGTTGTTGCTTCCGTTGCGATGTTGATTTACATCAGCTGGGCGTTCCGCAGGATGCCCAAACCTTTCCGCTACGGTACCTGTTCGGTGATTGCTCTGGTGCACGATGTGGTTTTCGTTCTGGGTATCTTTTCCATCCTGGGAGTCGTTGCTAACTGGGAAATCGACCTGGCATTGGTTACCGGTATCCTGACGGTCATCGGTTACGCTATCAACGATAGTATCGTGGTTTTCGACCGTATCAGGGAAAATGTGCGGAGGTACCCCGGCGTAGATTTCGAAATAGTAGTCAATAACAGCCTGATGGAGACCATATCGCGTTCTCTGATTACCGGCGCCGGTGTTATTTTCGTGTTGATAGCCCTGATGCTTTTCGTGGGTGCTGCAATCCAGAACCTAGTGGTCGTGTTGCTGGTAGGTGTCCTGACAGGGACTTACACATCGCTCTGCATTGCGGCGCCCCTGCTGGTCAGCTGGGAAAAAGGCAAGTGGGGCAGCCTTTTCCCGCAAAAGCGGACGAACAAAGAGGCAGCATGAGGTTGCGAGCATAATAGTTCTTATGTATAATATGCGTAGTAGAACAGGCGTCTTTCTGTAAGGGAGAAGAGCCGGGTTGTAAAACAGTGGTTAAATACGCCGCAGGACTAGAATTCTGTGGCGTATTTTGTTTAAGGGTACAAAAATATGCGTAACTGGGCAAAAAGTTTATCCACACCGACCGGAGCGGCGAAACTGGCGCTGGCTGTCGTTATCAGCCTCATCATTCTCAAAGTGGTGATGTCTGTTCTTTCCCGCAGTATCAGCATCTCCGCCCAGGCGGCGGATAGTTTTCTCGACCTTTTCTCCATAGGTATTACGTATTTTGCCGTGCGAATATCCTCGACACCGGCCGATGAAGAACACCATTTCGGTCACGGCAAGATGGAAGGTGTTGCCGCTTTGATACAGGCAGCACTGGTATTAACGGCCGGCGGTTTTATTATCTATTCCGCAGTACAGCGGCTCATTACCAGTGTCGTTATCAAGCCCGATGAGGGCATGGTGGTGATGGCGGTCTCCCTCATTGCCAGTTTTTTCCTCTCCCGTCATCTGCGGCGAGTTGCTAAGACTACCGGTTCTACGGCGATAGCAGCGTCGGCAAGCAATATCAGCGCCGATGTCTATTCGGCGGCGGGTGTGTTACTGGGACTGCTGGCAGTCCGACTGACGGGCTGGGTTATTCTCGACCCGATCATCGCTTTGATAATGGCGGTATTCGTTCTGAAAGCGGGTTATGAAGTCGCGATAAGGGCGTTTCGCGAACTGACCGACTACACATTACCGCTGGAAGAGCAAAAAATCCTGACAGATTGTATCCGGGAGCATATTACGCAACTGGTCGATTTTCATGCCGTGAGGAGCCGCCGCGCCGGGCGTGAGCGTTTTGTCGACCTCCATCTGGTGATGCCCCGGAATATCAGCGTGGAAGAATCTCACCGGAGGTGCGACCACCTGGAGCAGGACATTAAAGCGAAATTGCCGAATACCAGTGTCGTTATTCATGTGGAGCCTTGCACCGGTAGCGATTGTCCCCGTTGTTCGATTGCGAACTGCAATCTGCGCCGTGTCTGAAGCAGTTTGATCAGATTATAGCTTTTGAATCCCTGAGACGATAAACCAGATGCCGAATCCCAATAGCAGCAGGCTGCAGGCAATGAAAATCCACTCCTGAAATTCCTTGCCCCACAGGGATTTAGTCCGGTAAATCAGTAAGGAAACGAGCGACAGCCAGATAAGGTCGCATATCCAGTGCGTCAGGATGAAGATGGGCAGTCCTTTTGTGCCGAACTCCTGGAACTTCATCACCAG
>JAFGHZ010000110.1 GCA_016929875.1 Dehalococcoidales bacterium | reverse complement strand
GTGCCTTTCTGGCTGACGACTTTTGCGGTTACCTGATACCAGTCCGACATAGTTACACCTTCTTTATATTTTGTGTTCGATGGCTTCTTTTTTCGCCATTATTTTTACGGCGAGGTCGAGGTCGGCTTGAGTATCGATGCTGAAGAATGTCAAGAAATCGGGGTCGAAACTGCCGAACCCCCTCTTGTTGAGATGGAGAACGTGTAACTTTTTGAGGCAGGCGGTAATACTGACCTGGTTGCCCTCCAGATATTTCTTGATTGCCGGCAGGCAGGAAAGGGAATAGACCGCGTGGAGCGGCTCGATTTGTCCCCCGGGCCATCTCGGTACGATAGCATCGTAGCTGGGCAAAATTTTGGTCATATGCTCCAGCAGCGGTGTATTGAGGAACGGCATGTCGCAGGCGACGACGATATTGACGGCATTCCCCGAATAATAAAGTCCCGTATAAATGCCGCCGAGGGGCCCTTTGTCCGGGTAAACATCGTTTGCGAATTCGACGTTTTTAATCGATGCGAAGCTCCTGTTGCCTTTATCCTTTACGATGATTATCTGCCCCGCGATATGAGATAAACTTTCGACGGCCCTTTCGATGAGAGGGACGCCCCCGATTTTCTCCAGAGCTTTATTTCTGCCGAATCTGAGACTCTTGCCGCCGGCAAGGATGATTCCGGTTACTTCCATTGATTTTTTACCCTTTCTTCGTGTATTTGATAAGCTGCCATGTAATGGCTTCGCAAACTGTTGTAACATCTTCCGATTCAAGATAGTCGGTGATGACGGCATCGAACAATAAGTTTACTTGTGGAGCCAGTTCGTCGTCGCCTTCCCACAGTATGACGGTAACAGGCACGCGGGGAAAGGCGTCGATGACGAGAGAAATGTTTCCGAATTCACCCTGACGTGCTTTAAATAACTTACCTGCACGCAGTAGATTCATTGCATCTTTACCGAAACATCCTGTCAAGGGCTCGATTGTTCTCTTCGTAAAGGTGGGGTAATAGACCAGCCCCCCGGGAAGGTCGCGGTAGGTGATTTGCCTGCCGGTCAACGGGGTACCTTTTGCCTGAGTGAAGTAGTGGAGAATGAGAATTTGCTCGCGCAGCGGAACAGACTGGTCGCTATCTGCTAGTGAGACCTCAGCTGTGGAAATGTTTATGCGATAGTTGTGGTTGAGGTAGTCAATGGCGACATTGTCAGGGGAATATTTTGCGCCGCTTTTCCGGCACTGCACGGCGATATCGACAGCGGCGAGTTTCTCGCGGACGATATTGAAAGCAGTGTCAAGATTATAGGTATTGCAGTCTTGCAATTCGGCGACTCCTTAGGTTAAGCACATTATGAAGATTTATAACTGGATTCCCGCCTGCGCGGGAATGACAGTGGTGACGAGATTGCCACATCCCGATTCCATCGGACTCCTCTCAATGACATTACGAGGGTTTCTTAACTTTCCAGCCAAGAGTGAGAGTATAGGACTTCTCCCAGCAGGACACGGGCGGTTTTTATGTATTTTGCTTCCTCGGGGCTGACGGAGGCGGGGTCGATTTTTTCTCCTGCCATTAAGCTCTGGACCAGCTTGACCAGTTGTGGGTTTTTACCATGGGCGATGTCGAACAGTTCCTTATCGAAGGCATCGACAATGGCGGCATAGAGATTGTATTTCATCAACATCATTAAATAGGTGCGATTGAGATAGGGACGAAGGCGTGCCGGCGCGCCGTTGGACACATTGGACAGGCCGACGACGGACTTAGCGCCGGGGGCAATGTCCTGCAGCATACTCATAAATTCCAGACAGTGCCTGACCTGGTTGGATTCGATATTTACCGCCGGCGTGACGATGGGGTCGACCCATATTCTGTCGTTGGGAATGCCTTTCTCGTTGGCGTTATAGAGCAATTCGGCGGCGATAGCTCCTCTTTCGTTGGCATCGCGGGGCATCCCTTCTCTACCCCAGGTTAAGCCGACAAAATCGCAGTCATATTTCAATACGAAGGGCAGTTCCTCTTCCATCCGCTGGAGGGAAATAGAGTTGAGAAGCGCTCTGCCTTTGTGCGCTTTTAATCCGGCTTCCATTGCAATCGGATTGGTGGTATCCAGCGACAGCGGTTTATCGGTCACTTCCTGCACCGTTTTTACCACCCATTCCATAAACTTATCGCCGTCCTTACGGGCAGGCCCGATGTTGATATCAAGGTAGTCCATACCTGCTACGGTCTCGGCGATTGCTAGTTCCTGTAAGGGCTTGGCATTGAGGCTTTTCAGGGCCGGTCCGATGGTAGTGGAAACGATATTGAGATTTTCGCCGATCAGTATCATTTTTCTCTCAACTACTTAAGATTTCTGAGGTAGGCAGGGATGTGGGAACCTTCCCTGGGGCCCACCATAATCTCCCAGCCTTTTAGCTCTTCTTCCAGCCCGCCGCTTTCAGAAGCGGAGTAGCCGGGGATAATGAGCTTGCGATGCTTGATTTTATCTTCGATACCGGATTTCTTAACGAAAGTCGCCATCAGGTCGGCGACGAATTTACCGGCAGCCCAGGCAGTCAGTACCGAGAGCCCTTCCGTATCCATTATTAACAGGTAGCTGGGTACTTTGCTGGACTCGATTTCACCCGAAACGATGAAGTAGGTGAGGGAAAAGTTGGTGGTGATGAGTACCGGTGAATTTCCATCGGGGTTACCGATTTCGTAAATACCGGGTGTGGTTGCCAGCGGTCTCTGCGGGTCGGTGAAGATATTCAATCTTTCGACGGCCAGCGGGAACAGGACTTCACCCTTCAAATCAGACAGCACAATGATACCGGCGTATTTAGCGATGAACATCGAAGCGATGAGTCCTTCTTTCATTGGGTTGTCGGTCATCTCACAGGGGAAGGCGATTGTCGGATAACCCAGCGGTTTGAACTTCTTCTGCAGGGCCAATCCCCGGATGATAATCTGGTCCTGAAATGCCTGTTTCACGGTACGCGAGCCGGAATCGATAACGATATCGTTGATGCCTGCCTTATTTAAAATTCCGGTGAGTTCCGCTACTTCGTCGAAGTTAGAGCCTTTGACTGCCACCGGGCAGGAGTTTTCCTTAGCGAGTCTGGTGACCGCTTCGACATTTACTTTAGTGGCGGCGTAAATGAGAGGCTTGCGGTTGGCACATACTTTCAAGCCTGCCGCCAGAATTTCGGGTCTTTCGCTGACCAGGATTAGAGCGCCATCGGTCGCTTTAAAGATTTTCTCTACCAGCGCGCCGAATTTAGACGGGTCGTCGGAAATACTTTTGACAGCGATGGCGTTGGCACGGAGTTTGAGCCCGACCCTTTCGTAAGTATATTTATTGAATTTATCGATACGGTTCATTACCTCATCGTCGGACATAGCGTCCGTGACGAGGACAGCGATACCGGTAGGGTTCTCGAACTTCTTTTCGTGCCGGAACAATACAGTTTCACCGCCGACTTTGAACGTAGCGGTTCCTGTGCCGATGACGACAGGTCTAATAGGTGGAGCGGACGCCTCGGCAAGCTGGGCTTTGGCTTCTTCCGTGATGAACGGACAGGCAGAGAGTTCAGCCTTGCCGGCTGCTAGGTTCATAGCAAAAGCGAGGCAGGTCGGTACGCCGCACTTGCCGCAGTTCGTCTTTGGTAGAAGTTTAAAAATCTGTATTCCGGTGAGTGCCATCAGAGACTCCTTTCAACCGTCAATAAACAATATCCAAGAATGGTATGGATAGAGATGTAATCATAGTATTTTAGCATCAATCTGTAATTACACAACGACCCACCCCTTTATCCCCGCCCTACAAGGGCGGGGAATAGTCACGAGAGGAAGGGCATTTGCCCTTCCTCTTCTGGAGTTCCTGCCCAGTCCCAAGGGATTTATTTCTAAGGTGGTATTAGTAGCCATTTTTACCATTGTTTTCATCATAATATCGGGTCCATCCCCAGGGCAGGATGCCCTTTCTCCGTCAGGAACGGTAATATCTCTTCCTCGGTCGCTCCGACTGTCTCGTCGGCGATTTTGTCCAATAAATCAGGCACGCCCATTTCTTTCGCTCTGGCCTTCAGTCTATCGAAAATTTCTTCTTTGAGCATTTTCGGCATCCAGACTACTCTCAAAAGACCGCCGTCGCCGATAAGGAATTTACGCTGGCAGATATTGTACTTGCCGTGCCCGACAAAGCCCGGTGTGCTGATACCGCCGCCAATCGTCCCGGCGAGAGTGGTGAATTTCATACCGCAAGGTGTCATCCCCGTGTGTTCGCGGTTCACAATCATAATGCCGTTGCACATCGGCAAGATCGCGGCGATACATTCGCAACAGCCGCAGGTGGTCATCGGGTCGTTAACGATACTGTAAAAGTTATAATGGTCGATTTTACCGCGGGAAGCCTTGAAGACGAAATCATTGACGCCTTTCCATTGTCCCAGCTTAGCATCAATGATTTCTCCCTTGGGCACAGGTTGATTGGGTCCCGTAGGATTGATTTCATAGGATGCTTTGCAGTCCATCCAGTTGTAAGAGCCGCAGAGTCCGGTCCTTTCAGGGCTGATGACGCAGACATGGCTGGGTGCGAAGGACTGGCAAAGCGTACAGGAATAATACATATCGGTGGTCTCGTCGGTCATGCCTTCGATTCTGGCATCACGTTCGGCGTAAACGGCTTTTGCCTTTTCGACGATTTGTTTTACCTTAACCTCATCGGTGTAAATTTTTACCTGGAGCTTATCGAAAATTCTGCCGAAGTCCTGATGCAGTTTGGCGTGGAGAATGGTGCCGATGTGCTTCAAACGGAACCCCTTCTCGACTGCCTGTTTGCCGACTCTCAGCCAGGCGATATCTCTCTGCCCGATGTGCATGATGCCTTGGGCGTAATTGATGAGGTGATGCACCTGTCTTTCCAGAATAGGTTCGTAGTCGGCCTCGAATTGGCGGCCTGCGACTTCGACGGTGATTGCCATCGGCAGGGTCGATTTTGCGGGGACATCGGTGATTTCCGGTCCGATAATTTCGATTTTGCCGTCCTCGACTTCGTTCATTCTCTTAGAGGTGACCCATTCTACCATCGGGGTTCTACCGCCGCCGCATTCAAGATAAATATCATCGCCGCGGACTCTCTCGCCTTCGAAGGCGGGGCCATAGGCGACCGGAATAGGTATTTCAGCAACATTCACCTTAAGGCCGCGCACCTCGATGGATTTAGCGACAATCCGGTCGTGCGGGATGTTGGAAACAACGTGCTCATAAGTAGTGATGCCGGTGGGGAGGATCTCCGGGATAGGTGTATCAGCAATAACGGGGAAGCCCCAGTTGATAGCGCCAGCGGCATTGGCATACCACTCGTCGGTAACATATCCCAGCGGCATCGCAAAGGCGAAAATGCGGTCTTTGTTATAAATCAAAATCTTCCTGTAATCACCCGGCTCGATACCTCCGAAAGACATTGCCGCTCTGGTGGCAAAACCCATGGCAAATACGGTAGCGCTGACATCGGGACCGAACGGTACCAGGCGTACACCCCAGCCAATTTGAACACCGGCTTCCACCAATTGCTCGGCGAAGCGTTTGCCATTGTATTCCGCCGACATAAATACGTAGAGGTTCTTTTTCTGGAGCTCGTTGGCGATGCTGGCGGCGATTTGTGGTGTCGGGGCGGCGCCCAGTATAGCGGCAAATCCGGGTGCTGTGCCATCCACGAACTCGACGCCGCGTTTTCTCAGAATCACGTCGTCAGCGGCACCCAGCCAGATATTGTCCGGCGTGACATCCTCGCCGGAAACATAAAAATGCGGGTTTTCCTTATAGCGGATGGCTTCGATGATTTCTTCGGCGAAGAAGGTCGCCATACCGGCATCAAGCGCCGGTGCCAGGTAGGGGAGAGGGTGAGTTTCTCTCACCGGCGGGGGAAGCAGTGCACGGCATTTTTTCAGGACGAACCCCATATCGCCCAGTCTTTCCACTTTATGGCCGAGTATTCCGTAAATAATCGGTAAATAATAGGCGGTATTGGGGAAGCTGACGGGTTCGTTGGTGCCCCATTTCTCCATCGCCGTTTTCCATTTGACTTCGGCATTCTCGACTATCTTGTAAGCACCCCGTATGGCGGCGGATGCGATAATTTTTGACATTTCCCTGAAAAATCCTCCTCCTTGTCCTGTTTGCCCTTTAAGTGAGTTCTCTTCTCATTGCCATATCGTAGAGGACCCTTTCCCGGGCTTTGTCAATACCGAGGGCTTTACGTTTTTTGTCGATATGGGCAATCATTTTTTGCGCCATTTTGACGGGGTCGGTTTCGAAATCCCACATCCCGCCGTACATTTTTTCCATATCCTTAAAAAGAAAATCAGTTACTTCTTTACTGCCTGCCGTGGGCCAGGTCACACCGAAAAACGTGTAAACACCGGAACTGACGAAATACTGTCCGATGGAAACAGCTTTCTCGCTCATCCATTCGGGGGCGGCACCGCAGGCGGGCAGGTCGCTGATATCATCGCCTAAGCCGCCGTCTTTGACCATGGCTGTAGCGGCAATAAGGATACGGGCATTGTCAACGCAACTACCCATATGCAGTACAGGAGGAATACCGACTGCTTCACATACCGAGCGTAAACCCGCACCGGCAAATTGTGCTCCTTCCGGCACCATCAAGCCTGCTTTGGCTACCGCCATAGCAGCACAGCCGGTGAGTAGTACCAGGACATCGTTTTTAATAAGTTCTCTGGCGAGGGTGACATGGACGTCGTCGTGAGTGACGCGGGCATTGTTACAACCGACGATACCGGCAACACCACGGATTCTGCCGTTAATGATATTGTCGTTCAGCGGACGGTACGATGCCCTGTACAACCCTCCGAGAAGGTAATTGATAGTCTCATGGCTGAAACCGGCAACCAGTTCGGATTTGTGTTTGGGAATGAAGACCTCGGGCCTCCGGTTGGAGAAATTGTCGATAGCGATTCTCACGATTGCCCTGGCAGATTCGACGGCATTCGTCTCGTCGAACTGCATATGTTGGGCGCCTTCGATTTTTGCCCTCTCGTCGGTGGTAATAAGCTTAGTGTGATAGCAGCGGGCGACGTTAGATAATCCCTGCATAATGCACTGGACGTCGACGACCATCGCTTCTACGGCGCCGGTAATGATTGCCAGTTCCTGTTGCAGGAAGTTGCCGGCGATAGGGATGCCGTGC
This sequence comes from Dehalococcoidales bacterium, assembly GCA_016929875.1. GTDB lineage: Bacteria > Chloroflexota > Dehalococcoidia > Dehalococcoidales > Fen-1064 > Fen-1064. Next base: position 9,071 of record JAFGHZ010000110.1, on the reverse strand, counting down.
CTCATCATAATTTCATTGGCGGTACAGCACATTCCCGTCAGATTGATTCCTTTAGCTCCTTTGGTTTTGGCGTATGCCGCCATCTCGGGGTCATGAGAGACTACCGCCAGCATTTCTGCCAGGGCAGGTTCGTGTCCGTGGATGATGATATTTACCTCATCTTCTTTGAGGACGCCGAGGTTGATGGTGCCGAGTGCCGGAGAAGGAGTGCCGAACATGATATCCTGCAGGTCGGTAGCAATCATACTGCCGCCCCATCCGTCTGCTAAAGAAACACGGGCGCCTTGAAGAAGCAGGTTTTGGTAATCCTGGTCGACGCCCATATGCGTGCGGTGCATTGCCTCAACGACCTCACGGTCGATTCCTCTCGGAGTGACACCCAGTTTGCGCCAGAGTTCCTGCCGTTTCAGAGGCGCTCTCTTGACGAAGAGGAGCTCTCCTTCCTGCTTGCCGAATTCAGCAAGCAAAACCTCACCGATTTCTATGGCAATTTCATTGTTGGAGCGGTCATCGATTTTAATACCGAGCTCAAGGGCCAGCTGGAGCAATTTCTGCTCGTCTTTGATTTCAAATCCGGCAGCATGCCCACGAGCAGTCTCCAGAAAATGCTGGGTTATACGCCTTCCGTGGTCGCTGTGAGCGGCACTCCCGGCAGCAATTTTGCGCAGAAAATTACGGGCGGCAATCGTTTCCGCCGTAGCTCCGCAGAGCCCGCGGCGTTTATTTTTCTCTTCCTCGGTTTCTGTTTTCCCTTTTGCCAGCGGTACCCGGCATGGTCCCATAGCACAGTTGCTGCAACAACTACCCTCTGCTCCGATAGGGCACGGTTTCATATTATCGGCTCTCTCGAAAACAGTGCTGACACGGTCTTTCTCCGCCTTGTCGATCATTTCCAGAGTTGCCGCATCGATGCTTTTTTTAGTCTTGTCCCCTGCCAATTTTTTCCTCCCCGGTTTACAGGTTTTATTTTGCTGTTAAGTCAGTTATCATTTCTTTAATCAGTTTTATTGCTTCAGGATGTCGCATAATGATAATGTCTCCGCCTGCCAGTAGCATTGCCATTGCTGACATTGCTTCCAGCAGTATGCCCCTGTTTCTGGCATTGCCCATGTTGTTTTCATTGTCGGGCAGGTGGACTTCTTTAGATTTCCAGACCTCTTTCCCGAGATTACAGATAATGGGAACCTGTAATTTTTCATCCTGCTGTGTCAAACCTGCCATTCTCATTCGCTCCATCACCGAATAGCAGTATTCCATACCGTAGCCGATACCGCTGACGGTGGGGTCTACCAAAAGCATATCATCGGCGACGCCAAGGTTGCCGAGTAAAATATTGAGTTGTTTGGCGAGGTTAATGTCGATAGGGCTGGAAGCAACGACGGTATGTTTGTAAGCAATCGCCGCTGCGGCAATTTTTTTGTAATCCTTTTCTTCCAGAGGTCCGATGATTAATCTCTTATCCTGACAGACCTCGCATACTTTGGTGAGTACCTGTGAATCCTTTTCGTGGTTCGCCGTGCCCCAGACGATTAGCGGAACATCGATAGCGTCCGCTACCTTCTTGACAATGTCGGCAGTCTCGTCAGGACCGCGGTCCATCCCGTTGGGGTCGGTACCGACCAACTGGAGCGCAATCATCTCCGCACCGTAGGTCTGAACACATTTCTTTGCCCAGGCGACGGGGTCGTTGACGACATCGGCAAAAGGCTCTATTGCCGCTTCGGGCCATTCCTGAGGTGGACTGTCACAGACTTCCATGGCTATCCTAGGTTTATGTGGCATCGTTCCCTCAAAGAGGTAGAAGGGGTAAGAGTCTTCACCGCCGACGGTTATGGCTTTATCGCCTTTACCCAGTTTAATTTCTCTTATCTTTCCGGAATAAGAAGTTCTCGGAATCTCGATTGCCATGTATATCTCCCTATATTATCTACCATTCCGTACGTCTGTCCCGTATTTGTTACGGGATGATACGGAATCCAGAAAAACTCCCGGATACCGACTTTCGTCGGTAGGTGAATTACTATGTAATTTTATGAACCCCTTTTACTTTTACGCTGGATTCTTTCTCTTTTCGCTGCCGTACCAGTCCTTGCTGTAGAAATAACGTTCGCCGTTCTGCAAGTACTTCAGCTTTTCATCACGACTGGCCAGTTTCTGCCGCCATCTTCCCAGCTCTTCGCCCTGCGGAGTCCCTTCTTCATAAGTCTCTTTGAGAAGTTCTACATTGTCTCTATTAGGGGCTTTTACTTTTTCTACCTTATGCATATATGGGCGACTCCCTTTAAGCAAGCCCTGCCGCCAGTTTAGCGGCTTTCAAAGTATTCAACATTAACATCGTTATGGTCATTGGGCCGACACCGCCCGGCACCGGCGTAATCATAGAGGCCTTTTCTTTTACCGCGTCGAAATCCACATCCCCGCGGATGATTCGCTTTCCACTCGTTGAAGTTCCGATCTGATTTACCCCGACATCGATGACGACAGCGCCTTCTTTAACCATGTCAGCGGTAACGGCTTTGAGTTTCCCGGCGGCAACAATCAGGATATCCGCACGGTGGGTGTGGGACGCAAGGTCTCTGGTATGCGTATGGCAGAGCGTAACTGTGGCGTTAGCGCCTTTATTTTTCTGCATTAATATATTGGCGATTGGTTTGCCGACGATGTTACTTCTACCGACTACTACCACTTCGGCACCATCGATTTTTACACCGGAACGGATGAGCAGTTGCTGGATACCGGCAGGGGTGCACGGTAAATAGTCGGCATCGCCAATCATCAGTTTACCGACATTGACGGGGTGGAAAGCATCGACATCTTTTCTGGGGTCTATAGCATAGAGAACTTCACTTTCGTTGATGTGTTCGGGCAGTGGCATCTGAACGAGAATGCCGTGGATTTTCGGCTCTTTGTTCAGCTTTTCAATCAACGACAGCAAATCTTTCTGGGATGTAGTTTCCGGAAGGTCGATTCTCTCCGAGTAGAAGCCGAGTTCTCTGGCAGTTTTCTCTTTGCCGGTTATGTATGACAGGGAGCCGGGGTCTGCTCCCAGGAGAACGGTTGCCAGCCCGGGCACAAGATTGTGTTTTGCTTTTAGCTGTATGACTTCCTGTTTGATTTCTTCTCTAATCTGTCGGGCTATTTCAGCGCCATTGATAAGTTTGGCAGTCATTTTCCCCCGTCCTCAGACAATTTCTCTCACATTCTAACACAATTATATGATTTTACCAGAGGTTAATGCCAGTTTGAGTTTACGATACGACTCAAGTTAAAATCTGTGCCATCAACCTATCGATTGCCTGAACAGCCGCAGAGTTGTCGGGCATTCCCGTTAATGGCTTCTGTTCCAGGTCGTAGCGGTATAACTCTTTATCTTCAGGGACGATAACATCTGCCTTTAATTTCAGTGTTTCCAGCTCTTTCGAGACCAGCGGGTCCAGCTTATCAGGGACAAGATTGACGACGACCACTCTCTTTTTTACGTTCAGCTTTATCTCGTCGAGCAATTCCAGTATTCTGCCGATGGCACGCACTCCTTTGACGGAATGGTTGGAGACCAGCAGTAATGCGTCCACGTTTTCCGTGGTTTTACGGCTCAGATGCTCCATGCCCGCCTCGTTGTCCATCACTACATAGGTATAATTATCGGATAATCCCTCGACGAATTTCTTCAAAATCAGGTTGGGATAACAGTAACATTCCGGGCCCTGTCCGCGTCCCATCGTGATGAGGTCGATGTCACTGCTTTCGACGATAGTTTCATTGAGCTTGTATTCCAGATAAGCTTCCTTGGTCATCCCCGGGGGGATGCTGATTTTTTCATGCTGGAAACCGTCCAGAATTGTGCCGATAGTCTGCTCGACTTTCAGCCCCAGGCTTTCGCCGAGATTAGCGTTGGGGTCGGCATCGACTGCCAGGACAGGTACCTTGCCTTTGTTCTTAAGGTAGCGGATGATGAGAGCGGTAACGGAGGTTTTTCCACAGCCGCCTTTGCCTGCTACTGCGATTTTGAAACTCAATCGATTACTCCTGTCAGCGATTAGAACAGACCGATTACTTTTCCCGTATCCGTGTCTATATCGACTCTGCGAAAAACCGGGTTGGATGAGGTGCCGGGCATCAGGCTGATGGTGCCGGCTACGGGGCAGAGGAATCTGGCACCCGAGTATAGTAGTATATCATGGATGGGCAATCTCCAGTTCTTCGGTACGCCTTTTTTGTCAGGTATATGGCTCAGGCTCAACTGGGTTTTCACGACCATCGTGCTGTATTTGTCGTAAGAAGGGTCCTTTTCAAACCTTTCGGCTTTTTCAGTAGCTTTCGGCGACCAATCGACACCATCGGCGCCGTAGACGGTTTTAGCGATTTTCTCGACACGCTGTCTCAATTTCGTTTCGTCGGAATAAAGGAATTTAAAATCGTTCTTTTCTTCGCAGGCATCGACGACGGCGTCCGCCAGTTCCAGAGTACCCTTTCCACCCTGTGCCCAATGTCTGGAGACGGCACAACGAGCACCCGTTGCCTCAGCGGCCCTCTTCACGAGGCTGATTTCCTCTTCGGTATCGGTAGAGAAATGGTTGATGCATACTACCGGGTGAATGCCGGCTGTTTTGATGGTCTGTATGTGGTGCAGCATATTAGGCAAGCCGGCCTCGACCAGCCCGATATGCTCCCGGGTATATTCTTCCGATAAGCGCAGACCGGGCACTACTTTAGGCCCGCCCCCGTGCATTTTCAGAGCGCGGATGGTAACGACCAGTATAGAGGCGTTGGGCTTCAATCCGCTCAGGCGGCATTTTACATTCCAGAACTTCTCGAAGCCGATATCCGTTCCGAAGCCGCTTTCCGTTACGTGATAATCGAACATTTTCAACCCGAGCTTATCGGCGATAATCGATGATTGCCCGATAGCAATATTAGCGAAAGGCCCGGCGTGGACCATTACCGGCTGATACTCGGCGGTAGAGCAAAGAGTAGGATTGATGGTGTTTCGCATCCAGGCGGTCATCGCGCCGCCGACTTCGAGGTCGCCGGTGGTGACAGGGTTACCGTGCCTGTCGTAGGCGATGGTGATTTTATCCATTCTTTCACGGAGGTCGGTGAGGTTATGGGCGACAGCAAGTATTGCCATCAATTCCGAACTGGGCGCGATATTGAATTTCGATTGCATCATGTAGCCGTCAGTGTGCCCGCCCATACCGATAGTAATGTTTCTCAAGCTTTGGGCGCAGAAGTCCATAATCCAGCTGAACTCTACTCTGGAGGGGTCGATGTCCAGCCTCCGCATACCGGAGAATTTTTGTAGTTGCGCATCGCTGTAGTTACGTTCGTGTTGCATTCTGGCGGTCAGTGCGACCATTGCCAGGTTGTGAGCATTCATAATATCGTTGATGTCTCCCGTAAGACCCATCGAGAATTCGGTCCTCGGGATTAACAGGGCATTGCCGCCGCCGGCGGCAGAACCTTTGACGTTCATCGTGGGGCCGCCCGACGGTTGACGGAGAGCACCGCCTACGTTTTTGCCTCTTTTGCCCAGTCCTTCAATCAAACCGAGAGCGGTGGTGCTTTTACCTTCTCCCAATGGGGTGGGGGTGATTGCCGTGACCTCGATGTATTTCCCGTCAGGTTTTTTACTGAGGCGGTCGATGATTTTGCGAAAATCCAGCCTCGGGGTCTTTCCAGACGGTATCAATTCATCTTTATTCAGCCCCAATTTTCCCTGCCATTCCTCGGTGGAAGGCAATTTCTCTTCTGCGGCTTCGGCGATTTGCCAGTCTTTCATTTTGGTCGTGTCGTATGCCACCGGATAACTCCCCTTTATTTCTGCTGTTCGTTCTGTATTTCACCGGAGCTAAGTAATTTACGATATATATTTTTGATTTCACCGACGACAGCCTGACTGGAATCTAGTACGGAACGTTTAGCCAGGTCGGCGTTTATAACGGCTTCGTCGTAAGGGATGAAGCCGAGGAATTCCACATCTGGAAGATTTTTAATCAGGAAATCTTTTTGGGACTGATTTTGAATTTTGTTACCTACCGCGGCGACATTTTTCAGGTTGAGGTCGTTTGCCAGCTGAATGATTCTCTCCGCAGTTTCAATACTCCTGCGCCCCGGCTCGACGACGATAATAAGCTTATCGACGGCCCTGGCGGTGCCCCGTGTAAGATGTTCGATGCCGGCTTCCATATCAAGGATTACCACCTCGTTTCTCTGGAGGAGAAGATGTGCTAATAACGCCTGTAATAAAGCCCCTTCCGGACAATAGCACCCCGTGCCCCCTCTTTTAATACGCCCCATCACCATCAGTTTGATGTTACCGAGCCGGGCGGAATATTTTTCCGGGAGGTCATCGACCCGGGGGTTAAGCTTGAAAAAAGAGCCGGATTGACCGGGTTTACTGCCTACCCTCTCTTCGATAAGGTCGGTGAGTTCGGAGATAGGAGTTATCTTCTCAGGGGTGGGGAAGCCGAGAGTCGCAGCGAGGTTGGCGTCGGGGTCGGCATCAATGGCTATTACGTCGTAGCCGGAACCGGCAAAAATCTTTGAAAGGAGGGAGGCTAATAAGGTCTTCCCCACTCCGCCTTTGCCGCTAATTGCGATTTTCATCAGGATATCTTATGCCGGTGATGGCTGAGGTATCCTGTGTGGGGATATCAGCCGGTATCGTTTGTACACCGCCTCCCTATCTCGGAGTATAACCGATGTTCTCTCGGAGGGTCAAGGGAAATAGAATGGGAATAGTACACCCGGGTCGCTCAATAATATTATTTGTGGTGGAATGCGGTACGAAAAATCCCAAGGAAAATTGTTGTAAAAAATTATTCTGGAAAACTGTAAAAATACCTTGACAGGTAGAAGGTATCGGCATTAGCATATTAACGTGAATTAATATTTTTAAGGAGCTAGGATGGTAACTGATATTACCGACCAGGAATTCGAACAGAAAGTTATCAAATCGAATCAACCGGCTCTTGTCGATATGTGGGCACCGTGGTGTGTGCCGTGCCGTATGGTGGCACCGATTGTTGACAAGTTGTCTAATAAATATGAGGGCAAATGCAAATTCTACAAGATGAACGTGGATAATAACCCCGATACCGCCAGAAAGTATGGAGTAATGTCTATCCCGACGATGCTGTTTTTTAAGAATGGGAAGGTGGTCAATACTGTCGTCGGGGCGACATCGGAGCAAGCTCTTGCTCCCAAGGTAGAGGACATTTTATAGTCTTACTTTGCCCGCGGATGAAGCGGGTGATAATATTATATAAGTATCTCGGTTTGAGTTCAGGAGGGACTTCGATGTCCGGTCACTCTAAATGGCATTCAATAAAACACCAGAAAGCGGCGACCGATGCCAAGCGCGGTCAGATGTTTACCAAACTGACCCGTGAAATCATTGTGGCGGCGCGCAACGGCGGTTCCAATATCGAAGCCAACTATGCTTTGCGTCTAGCAGTGCAACGGGCAAAAGACAGCAGTATGCCGTGGGACAATATCAACAGGGCGATCCAGAAAGCCAGCGGCGGAGGTGAGGGTGCCGCGATGGCGGAGATGGTGCTGGAAGGTTACGGCCCCGGCGGCGGTGCTATTCTGGTAAATGCTTTGAGCGATAATCGTAACCGCACGGTCCAGGCCGTGCGTAATATTTTCAGTCGCGGCGGCGGCAGTCTCGGTGAGAGCGGTTGTGTCGGCTGGTTGTTCGTTTCCCACGGTGTGCTCACTGTGAAAGCCGAAGGTATTGATACCGACGAACTGGTGCTGAAAGCAATCGATTTCGGTGCCGACGACGTCAATGTCGAGGGTGATTACGTGACAATCTATACCACACCGCAGAACCTGGAAAAAGTGAGGACCGCTCTGGAAAAAGAGAAGATTTCCGTCGAATCGGCGGAAGTATCGATGGTTGCCAAGCAGACTATCGAACTCGAGGAAAAACAGGCGGTGCAAACCCTGAAACTGCTGGAGAACCTGGAAGAACTGGATGACGTGCAAAAAGTCGCCAGCAATGTGAATTTCACGGACGCAGCGTTAGCCGCATATGAAAAGGCGTAATAACGCAAAGTTTTGCAATATTTTTAAAGTAGTGGTAATATAATACACAGCCTTTAAGCTGGTCCCGTGAGGCTGGCAAGGGAAACAAAAAAGAGTCCGGATATAAAAACCTCTTGCCGCTCACGGCGAGGGGTTTTTTGATGTCTGAAAAAGTGATTATGACGCAGGGTGATATCAAACGGACTCTTGCCCGTATCGCTCACGAAATTATTGAGCGCACCAGGTCTTCGGAAGATTTAGTCCTCATCGGTATGCATACCCGCGGCGTGCCTCTGGCAAAACGGCTGGCGCTGTATATAGAGAATTTTGCCGAGATCAAGGTGCCGGTCGGCGCTCTGGATATCGTCCCTTACCGTGATGACCTGCCCCACCAGAGCGGTCGCAGTGCCGTTACCCGTACCGAAATCCCGTTTAGCGTTGTCGGTAAGTCGGTCATAATCGTTGACGATGTACTCTATACCGGTCGCAGTATCCGCGCGGCGATGGATGCCATTATCGACCTGGGACGGCCGCAGTCGATTCAACTACTTGTCCTCATCGACCGGGGACACCGCGAATTGCCCATCCGTGCCGATTATGTCGGGAAGAACGTACCCAGCGCACATAATGAAGAGATTGCCGTCAGATTGAAAGAGGTTGATGGTGTCGATGAAGTTGCTATAATAAGTCAGCCGATTATAAAAACTACCGACGGTGGTACTTCGGGAGGTAATCAAGATGAGCCTGAAAAATAGAGATCTGGTTACTATCGACGACTTGAGTATCGGTGAAATAGAATCGATTTTCTCTCTGGCTGACGAAATGTCGGAAGCGATGCCTCAACAATACGGACTTTGTCACGGCAAGGTCATGGCGACTATTTTCTTCGAGCCGAGCACACGTACCCGTCTCTCATTTGAAACGGCGATGAACCGTCTCGGCGGCAGTGTCATCAGCGTTGCCGACCCGGCATCGACCTCTTTCGCTAAAGGCGAAAGTATAGCCGATATGGCGAGGATTGTCAGCAGCTATGTCGATAT